>CAYWTT010000025.1:0-17507 GCA_964461245.1 uncultured Prolixibacteraceae bacterium
ACCACCCTGATGGAAATGGTGGGGAAAATATAAAAAATACCTTATTAATACCCCCAACTCTTTACCACCGCCAGGTTTTCTTTCATGCAATCCAGTGGAGCCATGCCCTGGTAAGATTCCTGTTCAATCACAAAAAGGGTGGTTCCCGAATCGCGGGCCATATCGGTAATCTCTTTAATGGGTAGGACCCCCTTGCCCAGGATGGTACTTTCAAAACCCTGTCCGGCGGCCTTCTGAATCATGTCCTTGATGTGGATGTTGTCATACCTCCCGGGATATTTGGACAACAGGTCCTTGGCCAGCGCCCCCGCCATATACATGTTTCCCGTATCGAGCTGCAACACCACCTTGTCTTTATCGGTGTTTTTCATGATCAGGTCGAACACCAGTTCATCGTTCAACTTCTGGCTGAATTCAAAATCATGGTTATGATAACCAAAGCGCATGCCCGACTTTTTGCATAGTTCGCCGCATTTATTGAAAATCACCATGTACTTCATCAGGTCGTCGTAGGTATTGCGCATGGATTGGTCAAGCCAGGGGCTGATCACATACTGCTGGCCCATGTATGCGGCATCTTCAACCAGCTTTTTCCAGTCATCCGTAAAGTCCTGAAGCGTCTCATCCCAGTGATTTTTACCCAGTACCGTATGACCCGAAGGCATCTTCAAACCGAGGTTATCCAGCACTTTTTTAAATTCGGCAGCGGTCCATCCGTAGAATTTATGGTCGACATAATTGGCATGTTCCACATGGGTGTATCCCATTTCAGCCAGTTTGGTCAGGGTACCCAGCGGATCCCGGCCCATATCCTCTCGCACGCCATAAAGCTGAAGCGCCATGGTGGTACCCCCCTTTACCCTTTTGGTCTTTGAACAGGCCAATTCCGGAAACAAGGCAGCAACTCCCAGGGCCAGTGTACCGGTTTTCAGAAAATTTCTTCGTGTAGTTTTCATAATAATATTTTTATTTGTTATTAAATTGATTTTCTTTTAATGTTCCATTAAAATCGCATTCCATTTTCAAAAGTAACATATTTGCCGGATTCATCCGACCATCGGGTCCTTGCGTTTTTCAAATTTATATACTTAATATTGTAATATGAACCAAAAAACTGCAATCATGAGAATTATACGCCTTTTTTGCCTTATCCTTTTGTTCATTCCGGTTTTGGTCACAGGCCAGGAACAGCCGACTAAAGAATACTCTGCCATTTATGAAAAAGTGATGAAACGCACCCAGTGGTGGCGTGAGGCCCGCTTCGGTATGTTCATCCATTTCGGGGCCTATGCGGTTCCGGCGCGCGGAGAGTGGGTCAAATCAAACGAACGGATGACCACAGATAGATATCAGCAATACATCGACATTTTCAATCCGGTCGATTTTGATGCCAAAGCATGGGCTAAAACCGCCAAAGCCGCCGGGATGAAGTATGCTGTACTCACGGCAAAACACCATGACGGATTTTGCATGTTCGACAGCAAACTCACCGATTATAAACTGAGCACACGTTTCGGGGGCCGCGACCTGGTGCGCGAGTTTCTGGATGCATTCCGGGCTGAAGGGCTGAAAGTGGGACTCTATTACTCTGTCATTGACTGGCATCACCCCGACTATCCCAATGTGGGCAATCATCCGCAGCGCGACGATAAAGAGTATGCCAAACGGACCTTTAACTGGGAGAACTACCTGAAATACATGCATGGCCAGGTGGAAGAGCTGGTAAGGGATTATGGCAAACTTGACATTATGTGGTTCGACTATTCGTTCGACGAATACACCGGGGAAAAATGGAAAGCCCGGGAACTGGTCAGCATGGCACGAAAATACCAACCGGATATCATTCTGGATAACCGTTTGGAAATCAACCAGGGAATGGCAACCGGTCAGCGGACAGTCAGTTCTCTGGGGGATTTTGAAACACCGGAGCAGGGGATTCCCGATGCACCCCTCGTTGACAAATACGGCAATCCCATTCCCTGGGAGACCTGCCTGACCCTGAACAATAACTGGGGTTATTGCGAATCAGATAAGAACTGGAAATCTCCCGAACTGGTCATTCACAGTCTGGTCAATTGTGTCAGTAAAAACGGCAATTTACTCCTAAACGTAGGTCCTGATGCCCGAGGCAGGATTCCCGAAGAAAGTGTTCAGATTCTGAAAGAGGTCGGAAAATGGATGGCCGATAACAGCGAAAGTATTTATGGCTGCGGGGCCTGCCGTTTGTCCAAACCCGAATGGGGATGCTATACCCGCAAGGGGAACAACCTGTATGCCCACTGGATGTTTTCGAACCTGGGACAGCTGAACACCCGTGGGGTTCCGGCGGATAAAGTCAAATCGGTCACCCTGCTTAAATCGGGGGCTGAATTAACCTATCAGGAAACCTGGTGGGGGAACATGGAGGCCGGCAACTTCTTCATCAATACGGGCAGCTCCCCTGAAAAACCGGTTAAATATGATACCGTCGTCAAAATTGCCCTGGCGGAATAAAAGAAAGGAAAAAGACCGGAAGATTTCTTAGTTTTTACCAACTGTGCTGCATCCATTTCGGTAACGCGACCATTTGCTAAATAACATACAAAACCCGACCTATCATGAAGTACGGCGATGGCGTATACAGGGGGTGTTTTCCTTACTTCACTGTGTATGGAAGCTGTTTTATATGAGTGCGGTTTGACGGTTTGGGATTCCCGATTTTACAGGTGCACTCACATCGAGCCTGAATCTTCAGGATTAAATCAATAAAAGCTCTCTGATTAATCAGAGAGGAATAACATAAAAAACCAAAATATTCCTGTAAATTAACTGATCAAATTAAACAGCCTGTTAGATGAAGAAATGGATCATGCTGTCCCTTTTTTCTGTCAGCTGGATGGTTTTTAACGGCCAGGAAACCGGTCTGGTTTCTGGACGTTTCATTAACGGCTATGCAGAAAAAATCTCCGGGAGCGATTTCAGTTATCATTCCTCCATTCCCGATGCCAAAGAGTGCCTGCTGGTCAGGGCCACAGACGGGAAATCATCCATGACGTGGAAAACAGCACCGGTGGAGGTAAAAACAGGAGACCAATTCATCACGGTTGCCTGGCTTTCCGGGATCGGCTCATCGCCGGGCATAGCCCGGTTTAACCTCGCCGTGAACGGTATTCCTTTGCTCTCATTTTGGGCCGACGGGAAAGACCAATGGGAACTGACCGCGAAGGATGGTTCCCGGCTATCCTTTCAAAAAGAGATGGTGGACCAGTTTGGAGACCGGTTCGGGTTTATGTTCCTGATTCTTCCGGTATCCTCTGTAAAAGCCGGTGAACCTCTGGCAATAACCGTTACCGGTGGTAACTTCGGGAAAACCTCCTGGTACATGACTTTCAGGTATCCGTTGAAAAACGGACTAACCCTCAAAGCCATGCCTGCCCTTTTGATGGCGGAAGGTAAACCCTGCCAACTGGGGATTGCCGGCATTCTTCACTTTGGAAAACCTGCCCTGGCCAGAATTTTTGTTGGGAATAAACAGGTTGCGGAAACCCCGGTGAACTTTGGGTACAATTACGTCAGGATCAACCTTCCGGAAGTAACTAAAAACAAAACGGTACCCTACAGGATGGAAATCGCCGGAAGATCGGAAGCCGGGAAAATAGTGCTTTCTCCGGTGCGGCACTGGCGGGTCAACTTTGTCCAGCTTTCCCATACTGATATCGGGTATACCCGACCCCAGACTGAAATCCTGGCCGAGCATCTGCGTTATATCGATTACGCCCTTGACTATTGCGACCTGACTGACAGCTATCCCGATGGATCCCAGTTTCGCTGGACCTGCGAAGCTGCCTGGGCTGTGGATGAGTACCTGAAATGCCGGCCTGCATCCCAGATTGAAAGGTTAAAGAAAAGGGTAGCCGAAAGCAGGATTGAGATTACCAGCATGTATTTCAATTTTGATGAACTTCCCGATGAGCAGATCCTGGCTGCTTCGCTTCAGCCTGTTAAACGGTTCAGGGAAGAGGGACTGGAAGTGAAAACCGCCATGCAAAACGACGTGAACGGAATTGGCTGGTGCCTGAATGACTATTTTCATGACCTGGGAATCCGGTACCTGAACATGGGAACCCATGGTCACAGGGCTTTGATTTGTTTTGATAAGCCCACCCTTTTCTGGTGGGAATCACCCTCCGGGAACCGGATGCTGGCCTACCGTGCCGAACATTATATGACCGGCAATACGGTTTTCAAGATCCACGCAGGCGATTTTAACCGTTTCGAGGAGCAACTGCTCACCTACCTGACCGCGCTTGAAGCCAAAGGGTATGATTACGACCTGATTTCCATCCAGCATTCGGGATTTCTCACCGACAACTCCCCACCATCGACCCTGGCCTGCGATATGATCAGACAGTGGAATAAAAAATACGCCTGGCCTAAGCTGAAAACAGCCACGGCTACCGAATTCTTCGAAGAAATGGAAGCAAAATACGGCGCCCGTTTCCCGGTGATCCGCGGTGCATGGCCCGACTGGTGGACAGACGGATTCGGTGCTTCTGCCCGAGAAGTGGCGGCCACCCGAACAGCAGAGGCCGATCTGATCGCCCATTCTGCCGGGTTGACCATGGCAGGTTTGATGGGAGCCACCCTTCCTGAGAAAATCGCCGACCGGCTGGAAGACACCTATTCAGCCCTGCTCTTCTACACGGAACACACGGTAGGATATCACGGAAGCGTCAGTGAACCCTTCAGCAGGAACACGATGGAACAAAGGGCATTGAAGGAATCCTATGCCTGGGAGGCCGGCCGCAGGGCCAAAATGATCGGGGAAGAAGCCCACGGTTTACTTCAGAGTTTTTTCCCGAGGGAAAACAAACCGCTTCTTGTGGTGTACAACACCCTCGCCCAGCCCCGGAGCGGGTTGCTCATGGTGTATATTGATCACCAGGAAATCCCGAAATATGCCAAATTCAGGCTTGTGGGTCCGGATGGGATAGAAGCCAAAGCCCAGCCGGTGGAAAGTTTTTCCGATGGAACTTACTGGGCGGTATGGGTCAATGACATTCCCGGGTTCGGATACCGGAAATACCACATCCTGATCAGCGATAAGGAAACTGAGGCAGCTGGTTTTGATGTGGAGAAAAACACCAATACCCTGGAAAATCAATGGTACCGTCTGGAGGTCGATACCTCCCGGGCTGCCATCAACACCCTTTATGACAAATCGTTGGAAAAGGAACTGACCGACCGGAAAGCGGAGTGGAAACTGGGAGAGTTCATATATGAAACGTTGGGCAACCGTTCGCAGATGGAGTCCCGCAAATTGGACAATTTTCACCGGGTACCGTTGGATAAGGTTGGATACGAAGGATTACAGAAAGGGACACTCTGGAATAGCTTCCGTTTCAGGGGGAATACCGGGGCTGCCATGAAGGAGGGCGATTTCCTTCTGGAGATCAGGGTTTTCAACACGACCAAACGCATTGACCTGGTCTATTCGATTGAAAAAAAGATGGTGACCGATCCGGAAGGGATCTACATCGCCTTCCCCTTTGAAATGGAGAAGGGACAACTGGCATTTGATGTACCGGGAGGGGAGATCAGGGCCGGAATTGACCAGATCCCCGGTTCGTCCAACGACTGGAACACGGTGCAAACCTACGCAAGAGTCCATAATTCCGAAGGGCAGATCCTACTATGTTCAAACGAAGCACCGCTGATGCAGTTCGGCGGGATCAATACCGGTCGTTACAGGGCCGGGGCAACGCCTGCTTCGACCCATATCTTTGGGTGGCCGATGAACAATTACTGGACCACCAACTTCAATGCCGAACAGCATGGCGGCCATACCTGGACCTATTCCCTTACCAGTTCAGGGAGCAACAGCCGCCAGGAATCTGCATCGGCCGGTTTAAGCTACCGCATTCCGTTTCTGTCCAGGATTCTACCGGGAGGAGGCACGGGGCATTCTCCGGAAAAGGGGTCGTTGATTACCGGATGGCCCGAAAATGTACTGCTTATCAGTGCGGTCCCGGAGGAGGGAGGGAAGTCGGCCATTCTGCACCTGCGGGAAACCGGAGGCAAACCGGCCGCCATCGGTCTGAAAAACGCCCTTAGCGGTCAGCCCATGAATTGCATCCCGGTTGACGTCGCCGGGGAACCATTGATGAATGGGGCCTGTTCGATGAAACCGCTCGAATCGAAGTTTTTCAGGGTGATATTCTGAAAATTAAAGCATTCTGCTTCAATTTATTTCAGAATTTACACCCTTTTATTGAACGGAACCAGGATAAAACCAGTTCTTCCTTATTATCTATCGGCAGATCAGGAAAGCGATTGAAGATGCCTGAATGAGAATTTTCATTCCGGCCGGATTTTAAGTACCTGATATCAGAAAAGGGTTTATCAACGGAAGCAAACGATTTTTTATGTTCAATCCCATGACTTTTCACAGGATTGGAAAAACCGATCGCAAGGGACATTATTTCTTAAACATAAATTTGGTATTATTCAAAAAACTCTTGAAATTTGATAGACCAATTATAATCCATAAAGTTAGCGGTATGAAATTCATCCAGACAGGCACTGAGCGCAGGATGCAACCCTAATAACGAATAGGATCAAAAGTGATCGGACCGGACAACAGACAGAAATCAAATGGCTCCTGAAAACAAAACCGAAAGGGTATTGCGTCTGATTTTGTTTTTATCGAACAGCTATCCGAAAAGCAAGGACGAATGCACCTCATTTCTGGGGATAAAGGATTCTACGTTTTATAATTACCGGAATACACTATTGAATATCGGCTTTGATGTCCGCCAAAAGGAGGGTGCCTATTGGATAGAATATGTTGAGAAGGAACACCAGATATTGCGGAACGTGTTGCATTTTTCAGAAGAAGAAGCCTATATTCTTTCCAGATGCATCGAAAAGGTTGAAGAAATCAATGTCTGCGCCCGACGGTTAAAACAAAAGCTGGTATTGTTTCTAAACCAGGATAAGGCACTGGAAGCATACATCCGGAAAGAAAAGCCAGAAATAATACAGATCCTGCGAAACGCCCAAAAAGGGAAAAAGCAGGTTTTGCTTATAAATTACGCCTCCGGGAACAGTCAGACCATTAAAAACAGGTTGGTAGAACCCTTCGAGTTTAAAGACGATTTTAACCTGGTATGGGCTTATGATGTGCTACTGAAACAAAACCGGCAGTTTAAGATTTGCCGGATCGAGAATATCCAGGAAACCTTGTTGCCCTGGGAGAATGAACCGAAACACCGTTCGATGCCTGTAGATATTTTTCGCAACACAGGCGAACTGAATAAAAAAGTGGAATGTCTGCTGACTCTTAAAGCTAAAAATTTGTTAGTTGAGGAATATCCGTTATCCGAACGGTTTCTTACAAAACAGTCAAATAACCAGTATATTCTAAAAACCACTGTGGCCAAGTATGAAGGACCCGGTCGTTTTGTCCTTGGTTTGGGCGAAGATATAAAGCCTTTGGGAGATCATGGATTTCTTGATTTTCTGAAAAAAAAGGTCGCTAAATGTCAGAATATTTTATCAGACTCCACGAGGGTTGGAGTTGGCATAATGAAATTTGACCAAAATTGAAGTGAAATGCAAGACAAAGCCATCGCACAAATAGGCCACTGGCAACTGGCGCAAAACCGCGACCTCGACCCGGTAGACCTCTACATTGAGAATATGTTCCCCGGCAAGGATTACCAAATGCTGCTGCTGGTATTCGAAATCATCAGCGACAACGGGGAGTTAACCTGTGCCTACAAGGGAATCGATATCGAAAAGGTAAAGAAGGATTCGTCCAGCTACCGCAAGTATGCCTACCGCAAAGGAAGTGCACGCGGAGGCGATGTTACCATCACCACCAAGCTCAGCAACCCTGCCGACACGAAACTGCAAAACATAAAAGAGGCGCAGCTTAAAAAGCTTACCGCGTCGAAACACCCCGATGCCCAGTTATTCAAATTGATTGAATCGGAGTTTCTCCGAAATGAAGCATTGATTAGTTTGGATGTGGAGAGCTATTTTGGCAGTGCCTCGAAAGAAGAACAGACCTCCACGGGTATTTCACTGAGGATAAATAAAGAAAGGGACTTATACCTGAACGATTTTGAGTTGGTGCGTAACATCTTGCTCGACTCCGGTTCAGAAAAGAAATATGACCATAATGGCACCCAGTCGCGCACCAATAACTCGGTTTGCTCAGTAACCAGTGAATTAGCCGAAGATATTTACGGGTTTGCCGCCCCGTTTAAATATTCAAGCCCTGACAAGCCCGGTTTTATCAGCGGCTTTTTCAACAAGGAAAAGTTTTGGCGCAATTACCCGGTGTCGTCGAAAGAGGCCCTGGCGCTGGAGTATGGCAAGAAGTACATCAAGCAGCACCTGACCGGTTATTTCTATGGTCACGAGTTCCTGTTCGTGCCACACCCCATTATCCGCAGCAGCCACAACGAGCTGGAAATGATTGTGGAATTGCTGAAAGATGCCTTTGCCATCGCCCGCGAAAAGAAGATATCGAAAGAGGAACGGTCGGAAGCCGAAGAATATGTACAGAAGATTGTTGCCGGGCAGGAGAACTACTTCTACCTCGACATGCTGTTCTATTCCGAAGACAAAAAGACTGAGGCTATCAGTATTGAAATGATGCTGGAAGAGGTGCTTCCATCGAGGTTTAATAAACTGTTTATTGAAGTGCCTGAACGGGTCAACCGCAATCCGTTGTTTAAGAATGCCATTGTTATTAAGAAAGTTGAGCAAGATTTGAAGTTTTCGTTTGGAATTGTGAGCGATATCTTTGGAGATAAATTTCTCGACATTGTACAACGCATCTTCTTGGGCAAGCCCATTTCAAAAGCCTTCCTTTTTGAACGGGTCATCGCATTGATCCGCAAAAACTACAACGAATCGCATACCCAGGATAAATGGACAGAGCCCGCCGGATGGACAGTGCTTAAAGCCATTATGCTGATCAATTATTTGCAGGAACTTAAAATCATCGATAACAATAATACCTATAACTATATGGATACAACAACCGTTGAAAAAAAATCAGGCAGGTTTAACCTCGATGGGTTTAACCAGTTTATAAAGGAGAACGAAAGTTTCCTCGACAGCGATATTAAAGTTGGGATATTCGCCTTGGGGGTCATGGTGCGTTTCCTTTTCGACATACAACATGCTAACCTTAGCAACACCCCGTTCGAAAACAAACTGCGCGGGTACAAGCTAAATCCCGAATTACTGATGCAGGTTTACACCGAAGCATTGGACAAAATCCAGAAATACCAGAAGAATTTCTACGTCTATGGCGATTTGCGCGAAGTGATCAGCCACTATTTTGTAACCAAAAAGCAAGAACTGGTTTCGTTGAGCAACAACGAGCTATCGTTCTATTTTGTAGCAGGCCTCGAAATGGGGCGCAAATTCAAGAATGAAAAAGAAGATAACAATCAAGCAACCGAATAATAACCTTTAAATATCTAAAACAATGAGCGAAATTATTAGCAACCGCAGCGAACTTCTGTTCCTTTACGATATTGAAAATGCCAACCCGAACGGCGACCCGCTGAACGAGAACCGTCCGCGTTTCGACACCGAAAGCAGCACCATACTGGTGTCGGATGTACGCCTGAAACGTACCATCCGCGACTATTGGTACGAGTACAAAGGCTTTAACGGGCAAGGCGACAGTCAGGATATTTTTGTGCGCGAGACTACCTATGAGGATGGTGATAAGGAATACATTAAAGACGGAAAACGCCGTGCCAAGGATTTTCAGGAACAGGCCAATATTATTCTTGATAAGTGTATCGATATCCGTGTGTTTGGTGGGGTAATCCCTCTTTCAAACGCTTCAATCACCTACATTGGCCCTGTTCAGTTCCAGATGGGGAAATCGCTGAATAAAACAGAAATCGTTGAAGAACAAGGAACCGGGGCTTTTGCTGCAAGTGATAAGAAAATGCAAGCAACTTTCCGTACCGAATATAAAATCCCTTATGCCGTGATTGGCTTCAACGGGGTAATCAACGAGAAGTCGGCCCAATATTCAAAAATGAACGAAGAGGACAAAGCGTTGCTGATTGAGGGTATCTGGGAAGGTACCAAGAACCTGATTTCGCGCTCGAAATTCGGACAAGCTCCGTTATTCCTGCTTACCATCGACTACACCGAACCATTCTACATTGGCAACCTGCGCCAGCGGCTAAAACTCGACTGTGGCGAAAAGAACGAAATGCAGATACGTAGTACAAACGATTTCAAACTGGACGTGACCGAACTGGTGGAGGTGCTGAAAGCCAACAAGGAGAAGATTGCCGCCCTAAGTTTGAAGACCGATTCGCGGCTGACGATGGTCAATAAGGGTCAAATCATCACCAACCTCAGCAAAGATGAACTCTAAGGAATTGCTCATTTTCGACATCAAAGGCGAATACGGGCACTTCCGAAAGTACAATACCACCACCTCGCCGCTTACCTATTCCATTCCCACCCGAACGGCCATTGCCGGGATACTGGGGGCGATACTGGGCATGGAACGGGAAATACGCGACGGAGTGTATCCTGAAGGGGCTGAACCGGTGCAGGAGTTCTTCTCGAAAGAACGGAGCGATATAGCGGTGCAGATTATGCGCCCGGTGAAGAAAGAGAACATCGGGTTTAACCTGATCAACACCAAAACTACGTTCTACGACCTGACCCGTGCCGGTCGCACACAAATTGAGTTTGAACTGGTGAAAGATGTGCATTACCGCATTTACCTGAGCATGGCCGATGAACAGAAGTTTGAGGAACTTACGGAGCGGATTCAGAACAAACAGCACCACTTCACGCCCTACCTGGGATTGGCACAATTTACCGCGCAGATCGATTTTATACAACGGGCAACAGCTACCAAAGTAGCTTCTAATAGAGAGTTTGCCGAAATCATCACGGCTGTGAATATGTCGAAACTGCAAGGCGAACCGCCGGTTGAGTTCCAACGGGAGTTTTTTTATTCGGCCAACAACATGCCCATTGCCATGAATCGCGACCGCGAGGTGTTGGAATACTCCGAGGTGCTGATCGAAAAAAACGGTAACCCACTCCGTGTGCGGGTATCCGATTACTATACGGCTGACGGGGTGGGGAATATATTGTTCTTGTGATGGGTATTTCTATGATATTGGATACACATTACATAGGGACGTTGCCCCTATCTGTGATGTCTCAGGCCGATAGCCTGAGTTATATTCAGACTGAAAGTCTGAGACAGCATAACTTGGGGCAACGCCCCACGGTATAGAAGAACAACTATGGGTCAATCGCTATCACAACTCTACGTCCACCTCACCTTCGGCACCAAAGGCCGCAAGTCGTGGATAGTCCCGAATATAGAGGAACGGGTACATGCTTATATGGCCGGAACCCTGCAACAATACGAAAGTCCGGCACTGATCATTAACTCAGTGCCCGATCATGTACATATCCTCTTCCGGCTGTCGAAGAACTATGCACTGGCTCGGGTAGTAGAAGAGGTAAAGAAGCAGTCGTCAAAATGGATCAAAACCTTAGAAGGAGGAACTATCCAATTCAGGTGGCAGATAGGTTACGGAGCTTTCTCTGTCAGCAGTTCAAACGTTGAAATCGTGAAACGTTACATCGAGAATCAAAGAGAACATCACGGCTATCAAACCTATCAGGAAGAAGTTGAACAATTTGTAAAAGAGTATGACATCATTGAATACGATCCTAAATACTTCTGGGAATAACTCCCATTACCCCTCAGGCCCATCGGCCTTGGACATCTCAACTATGGGCAGTGTACCTTGAGTTAGCCATACGATGACAGAATTTCTATCACATCCGCAAAAGCTATTAGTCGACCATCTCCGTGAAGTGGCTACCATCGCTACTCGTGTGGTGAGAGGTAAAGGCTATCGCATAGTGCTGGCAAAAGGCACAGAGATAACCCAACAGCAGCTTGCCGATCTGGTATGGATTGCCGGTGCCTTCCACGATCTGGCTAAGGCAACCAGCTACTTTCAGGAGTATATCCGAGACCCCGAGAGAGTACATAATCATTTAAAGAACCATGCGCAACTATCATCTGTTTTTACATGGTTTGTGGCAAGCCAGTATTGTAAACAACAGTATAGTGAAAAACTTATTTCGGAATTGATTCCTGTATTGGTGTTAATTGCTGTGAAGCGGCATCATGGAAGTATCGAGAATCTTCAGAAAGAGTTGCTGTTCTCAAATGACGATTTAGAAAACTTTTCGGAACAGATTCAAAGCATAGAACCAGAATCCGTTGAACTAATTATTTCTGAATTACTGGTCTGTTGCCCCGTTAAAACAACATGGAAAGAGTTCATGAATTATTGGACTGAGAAAACTTTTCAACGTCAATTGAAAGACTTTGCCATGATGACATTTCGGTTTGGTTATCCCAAGCTCGACGAATCTTCACGCATTGCCTTGTTCAATCTTTTTCAGTTGATCTATTCGGCGTTGATGTATGCCGACAAAAACGATGTGATCCTTAACGAAAGCCGTTTTAATAGCAGTCTCACCGATATTACAAACCGTCTGAACCTTTTTAGGGAGCAACAAAGGTTTGATCTGGCACGGACAAAGATTGACCGATTAAAGAACGAGGCCTATTTCAATACGTTGGAGCATCTGGAAAAGGTGTTCAGACCCGGGCAGCACCTTTATTCCATTACCCTGCCGACCGGATTGGGCAAAACCCTTACGGCGTATGCAGTGGCAGACAAACTCAGGCAGCTAAGTGGTAATGCCAATGCTAAAATTGTAATCAATATTCCTTTTACTTCTATTATCGACCAGAACTTTGAGGTTTATCGTCAGGTGCTGGGGACCGATTCGAGCAACGTGTTGCTGAAACATCACCACCTTGCAGAGCCCAACTACAAAGATGGCTCGGAAAGGGTTTATGAATTCGACAAAAGCCAATTTCTGATCGAAACCTGGCAGTCGGAAACCATTGTTACTACGTTCGTGCAGTTCCTCGAAACCATCCTTTCGATGGACAAGACCAAACTGATGAAGCTTGCCCACTTGAAAAATGCGGTGATACTGCTCGATGAGATTCAGACAATTCCTTATGAATTATGGGAGACTATTCGGAAATCGTTCCTTTCGCTTGGTGAATCGTTGAATATGTATTTTGTCTTGATTTCGGCCACGCAACCGTTAATTTTCACACCAGAAGAAGATATTACAGAGTTGGTGCCCGACTATCAAAAGTATTTCAGGGTATTCAATCGCACAAGGTTGCATTATCAAAAAGAAGCTGTTTCATTCGACTCGTTCGTTGGGTCAGTAGCTGATTACGTTTGTGAAGAACCCGATAAGGATGTGTTGGTAATTATGAACACCAAGAAAGCGGCACGAACTTGCTTCATACAATTGGTTGACCTGAATCTTGAAGATACCAATTACTATTTCCTTTCCACTTTGATCACTCCTTACGAACGGAAAGAGATTATCAGGAAGATAAAAGCAACGAACGGAAACCGGAAATTGGTTGTATCAACCCAGCTGATTGAAGCCGGAGTGGATATTTCGGTCGATACCATTTTTAGGCAACTGTCGCCCATCGATTCCATTATCCAGTCGGCAGGCCGGGCAAACCGTTATAACGAAAAGAAAACAATCTCTGATATCTTCCTATATGAAATTGATGGGGAACATCAACGTACTTCAAGTCGGATTTATGGATCGGATTTGATTTTAAAAACTAAGAATGTGTTAAAGGATTTTGCAGAGATTGAAGAGTCGGACTATTTCAAACTGATAGAGCGCTATTTTGAGGAGGTCAGGAAGCAGTCCGATGAAACGTCTTCTCCTCTGTTGGATGCCATTTTAGGATTGCGGTTTGCCGAGGTCGATTTGAGTTTGATTGAGGGACGTAAAGCTGAATCGGTTTTTATTCAGTTGAACGAAGAAGCCAAAACGGTTTGGGAACAATATGTGATGCTTTATAGCACCGAAGGATTAACTCCATGGGAAAGGAAGGCCCGATTTGCTGCATTCAAGTCGAGATTCTACGACTATGTAATTAATGTGCCAATTCCGTTTGGTGAAAAGAAAATTGATTTTGATTCAGAACAATTTCATGGTTTTTATTTATCAAGTAAAGAACAGCCATCTACCTTCTATTCATACTCAGATACTGACTCAACACAAAATATTGGCTATAAAATGAATCAGCAAGTATTATCTATCTAATCATGCAAATCACACAAACTACTATTCAATTTCCCGATATTCAGTTGCAGACGCGCGATGCACACAAACTGCGAGGGTATTTTGGCAACCTGTTTAGAGAGCATTCACCCCTGCTGCATAATCATTACCACGACGGATCGACGCGTTATGCCTATCCCTTGGTCCAATATAAGGTAATAGATCATATCCCGGTATTGGTAGGGTTTCAGGAAGGAGCCGAATTGCTGGTTTCCCTTTTTTTGAAAATCAGGGAACTGGATATTGAAGGGAAACACTTCCCGGTTTTAGCAAAGAATATTCAGCAGAAGCAATTCGAAATAACCGTAAATCAGCAGTTATTCAATTATACCTTTAAAACTTTATGGATGGCTTTAAACCAGGAAAATTTCAAAAGATATATACTTCTGGATGAAGCAGAAAAAGGAACTTACTTAAGTCATCAGCTTCAAAACAACATATTGAGTTTTTACAAAGGCCTTTCATTTCGCACAAGCGAACGAATAATGGCAATTACCCGAATGGAGGAAAAGCAAACGCTGTTTAAGAATCAGTCGATGCTGGCCTTTTTCGGACAATTTACTACCAACGCATATCTCCCGGAATGGGCAGGGATTGGCAAAGCTGTAAGCCGCGGTTTTGGAACAGTCAGTCTAATAAAATAAAGTTTGAAAATGCAGCTAATCATAAACACTTACGGAACGTATGTACATGTAAAAGATGATTTGTTTGAAGTCACCCTTTCAAAAGAAGGCGGAAAGCAAAAGCACCATTACGCCAGCCAGAAAGTAACCTCAATCCAGATGAGTAAAGGAGCTGCCATAAGTACCGATGCAATTATACTGGCTATGAAAAACAATATTGATATTATTGTATTCGAGCGGGACGGGATGCCCGTCGGGCGTTTCTGGCATAGTAAACCAGGCAGCACCTCCAAAATCAGAAAGCAACAACTCGATGCCAGTTTAAATGAAAACGCTATTTTCTGGGTAAAAAACTGGTTATATTCAAAGCTTGATAACCAGATCGAGTTTCTTAAACGACTGAAGAACCATCGCCCTGCTACAGCCGATCTGATTCAGGAAAAAATTGGAACTATCTCGGGACTTAAATCTAAAATAAAAGAGCTGAAGGGTAACAAAATAGATGAAATAGACGACACATTACGCGGACTGGAAGGTACTGCCGGGAGAATCTATTTTCAGATATTGAGTTCCCTTTTGCCGGAGCGCTATCAGTTTGATGGCCGGAGTTTTCGCCCGGCTAAAGATCCGTTCAATGCTTTCCTGAATTATGCGTATGGCGTATTGTACAGTCGGGTGGAAAAAGTGCTGATTGTAGCCGGACTCGATCCGTATGTAGGGTTTATGCATCGCGACGATTATAATATGAAAAGCATGGTTTTCGATTTTATTGAACCTTATCGGATATATGCCGATGAAGTGGTCTTTAAACTGTTCTCGGCCAAAAAAGTAAATGATGGACATACTGATAAAATTACCAACGGATTCAGCCTGAATACAGTAGGAAAAAATTTATTAATGCAGTCGCTGATACAATTTTTTGAGGAAGACAAAATTCGTTATAACGGACGCAACCAGTCCCGGATGAATGCCATGCAGGCGGATGCTCACCAATTTTCCAATAAATTAATAGGAAAGTCATGATTTGCTGGGTATTATACGATATCAAGAAAAACAAGCCACGAAGTAAGGTGGCTGTATTATGCAAAAAATCGGGATTATACCGGGTACAGAAATCTGTTTTTCTGGGAAGCCTTGAAGACAATGAAAAAGATACCCTTGAATTGGCTGTGAAAGATTGGGTCAATGAAGAAACAGATTCGGTATATATTTTCCCGATGAGCAAAAATGAGCTTCGGCAAACAGCTTTGCTGGGTCAGGCATTCGACAAGAAACTGATAACCGATGAAGTAAAAGCCCTGTTTTTCTGATGTCGGTCACACCTTCACATATTATTCAATATCTGTACTGTCCGAGGTTCACTTATTTTGAATATGTGCTTTGCATTCCTCAATATGAAGAGCGACATTACAAGGTGGAGAAAGGAAGAAATATTCATGATCAAAAGCTGGAACAAAATAAAGATTATTTGCGCAAACGGATCGGTGTGGTAAAAAAATACACTGATCAGTATCTGACCAATGGTTTTTTACGGGGAAAAGTAGATGAAATATTGCTGTTGAATGATGGAACGATGGCTCCACTGGATTATAAATTTGCTATATTTGAAGAACGTATTTATGAAACGTACCGAACTCAGAATGAGTGCTATGCCGTTCTGATTGAAGAAAATTACGGCACCAAGGTCAATAAGGGATTTTTGGTATACACGCGCTCTTCGAATAGACTGGTCGAAGTTGAAATCAGCGAAAAAGCCAAACAGGAAATTCGTAAGATTTGCGATGAGGTAAATGAAATTATCCTCAGGAATTATTTTCCTAAGGCAACTAAATACAAGCAAAGGTGCGTTGAGTGCACATACCGTAATATTTGTATCAGATAGGTTTAACGGGTGACCATTTATTTTTAGTTACCGGAAAACAATATTTATGACACTATATATCAATAAGTTAAACTTTCGGAAAGAATGGTTAAAAAACAGAAATATTCGTTCTTTGACATACTGAATCTTTACAAATATTCATTTCAAAGTAATATGTATCATGCTATAATTCAAACAAATAAGCAAATTTACGGCTTCCAGAAGTTTATCCATCAAAATAAGGATTGAAACCAAATTGCAAATTACTGGATCAAAGGAAAGAAAATCTTCCAGAAGTTTATCCATCAAAATAAGGATTGAAACCCTGGGGGGAGAAACTCTGCCCACGATCAAATGAGTCTTCCAGAAGTTTATCCATCAAAATAAGGATTGAAACGTATATATTTGCGACAAAATCTTCATATACACGCAACTTCCAGAAGTTTATCCATCAAAATAAGGATTGAAACTAAGTAATGTTGGTTTTGCTACAGCCAGAAATGTTGCTTCCAGAAGTTTATCCATCAAAATAAGGATTGAAACCCTTGATTTTGTGAAGCTGGAAAGCGGCTTGATTCAGCTTCCAGAAGTTTATCCATCAAAATAAGGATTGAAACCCTTTTTGTTCCTTATTCTTCCAGAACGGGAGTTACTTCCAGAAGTTTATCCATCAAAATAAGGATTGAAACTGGTGGAAGTGGATTCACAGGACTTGTGCTTGGAAATCTTCCAGAAGTTTATCCATCAAAATAAGGATTGAAACTAAAAAG
>CAYWTT010000026.1:0-17318 GCA_964461245.1 uncultured Prolixibacteraceae bacterium
CGGGGAAGGTATTGGCAGGATAATGCACGAATGCCTTTTTGGAGTTTTCAGGGCCCCATGTTTCATAGAGCACTTTACTCATCGCATTCAGGTCGATCAGGGGAATGTTCTCTTCCTTTGCGGTTTGCCGCATGGCTTCCGGATAATCTTCCAGGGTATTGATGATTTTGCCGGTTTCATCAAAACGCCGGCGGTGCATGGAGGTCACCAGTACCGGATGGGCTCCTTTATCCCTGGCTGAATGGATGAAGAGCTTCAGCTCCTCCTTGTAAGTAGTAAAGGCATCCACATGGTTCCCTCCCGGTTTCTGGTCGTTGTGGGCAAATTCGATCATCAGGAAATCTCCCGGTTTGATCAGGCTCAGGATCTTCTGCAGTCGTTTTTCCCTTTTAAAACTTAACAGGGATTCCCCTGATTCTGCATAGTTGGCCACCACCACTTCCGGTTTGAGGAAACGGGGGAACATCTGTCCCCACGAAGCCCAGGGCTCATCTTCCTGGTCGGTTACGGTTGAATTACCGGCCAGGAAAATAGCCGGGAGATCACCGGCTTCCTGGATGGTTACAGAAGAGACACAGGGCCGGTTGCCCGAAAATTCGAGCGTCAGTTTATCATCCCAGTTCAGGTATGTCAATTCTCTTTCCTTGAGCCGGATTTGCTCAGTCGGGTTGATTTGTGGGGAGCGCACATCCACAATGATCTTTTTCTCTATGGTCTCTCCCCTGGTGGTTTTCACATTTTCAAGCATCAGCCGGCGCGATTCAGCCTTGATCGTTGTCTCGGATTTGTCTTTGGTATCTCCCAGGGTCATGGTGACTTCATATCGTCCTTCCGGAATTTTTACTGCAAAGAGGAAGGGCTGGTCACTGGTAAGAAAGTCATCGATAAGGTTTCCTTTACCTCCCCGGTCGCATGCAACCGGTTTTTTTTCTGCTACCAGGCCAAATCCCGCCTGGTCTGACCACATGGTGCCGGCATCCACTTTGACGTAACCCTCCTCAGTGGGACCGGAACCAAAATCAAATTTCAGACCGTTAACCGGACCATGGTTTGTTTTATACAGTTGAAGGGAGTTGTCGTTGATTTCCAGCCGGCTGTTTTTCAGCAGGCTGATCAATTCGGCTCCGGCCAACAGTACCGGACCGTACCCGTGGGCCGCATAAGGACTGGCAGGCCGGTAATAATAAAACGCCGGATCGAAGGCCATCCCGGTGCCCACGCAGGTTCCCTCCACCTGGCCTCCGGCATTTACCTTGGTGGTCACGGCATTCCATGCCAGAAAGGCCATAGGGGCATATACCCTGGCATCCACCCATCCCCGGTTGATGGCCCGGGCAATGGAATAGGCATAGATGGCCGTAGCCGATGTCTCCAGGTAGGAATCGTTCCGGTCAATGAGCTGGTGCCAGAAACCTTCGCCAGATTGGTACCCGGCCAGTCCGCGCACGTGGCGCCGCAACAGATCGAGCACTTTCGGCCTGCCCGGGTGGTTCTCCGGCAGGACTTCGAGGAGTTCAACCATGGTCATCACCGCCCAGCCATTGGCCCTGGCCCAGTGGAACTGCGGATGGTCCTCCATTTCCTGCACCCAGCCATGCATAAAGAGCCCCTTTTCATAATTGAACATCCGCCTTGAAAATTGAAGTACCTGTTTTACAGCGTCATCGTAATATTTTGTGTCGCCGGTATATATTCCCATTTGCGCCAGGGCCGGTACACTCATAAACAGGTCATCGAGCCATAGAGTGTTGGGTTGCGGCCGGTTCCGGGACAGGGTTCCGTCTTCAAGTCTTTGCTGACCGGTCGAAATGTAAAGGATAAAATTGGTGATCATCGGACCGAGATCCAGGGAAGGATTCTGCCGTTGTGCTTTGATCATGGCCGCACACATGGCCCCGCAGTCATCCAGGTCCTGCGGATGGACCACTGAATACATCGGGTGGTGCTGGCCGGGTAGTCTCTCTTCCAGTTTCATCATCCAGGGTCTCACTTCAGAAAGAAATTTCAAACGGCTGAAAGTGTAATCCGCATATTTGGGATCGCCTGTGGTTTCAGAGGCCAGCAGCATCCCGGCATAGGTCACTCCCCATTCATAACTGATCAGCCTGAAATCACCGGGTTTAAAGAGGGTGTTCTGGTCGATTCCGGAGTAACCGGTAAGTTCCTGATGGGTCTCCTTGTTAATCAGGGCAGCGGGTGTGTGCTTATTCAGATAATTATATACTTTATCAAGCACAGTTACCACATCATTAATTTCAGGTTTGCCATAAGGGGTTTTGTACTCAGGTTTCAGGAGGTGCAACGGAGTGTTGGAGTCGGTTTGCCTCTGGGCGGAAAGACTCATCCCCAGAAGGAAAAGTGGGATCAGAAAAAACAATCGTATCATAATTCAATTTTTTAGGGAGCAATATTATTTCTGGTCATTAAAAGGCTCTTTCGGAAGTTGACTCAAATTCCGGATTTACCGTTGAGCATTGAAGGGTTGTTTGTCTTTTTTAGTACAGGGCATAACTCCATTGCGACACACCAGCCAAAGTAAACCTTGGTATCTCATCATTGTATCCCAAATTTCTGAGTCTGTCATAATGAATCCTGGTTCCCGGCGGATCATTGTTTCTGATCTGGTTCAAGACCATCTCAAAAACCATTTCCCTGGGAAGGTCTTTTGCTTTCATCCTGAAAACTTTATTGGTTTGGTTAAAGTTCTGTAATTTTTCAAAAATATTCTTGAACCTGATCCGGAATCTCATTTAAGGATTGAGATTCCGCCCATAGTTAGGAAAGGATGCTTTGTACACAGCTTGAATAGGATTTCATTCTCCTAAATAAAAAGATGGCACCGGTGACTGCTCATAACCCATCGAACGGTGGGCCACCATATTCCGGTAAAGCGGATCCTGCATCAGGCAAACCTTGCGATCTGCAGCCGGCATGGCGGTACTGTAAATCCGCATCTCTCCCGGCAGGATGGTAAGCAGTTCCTCGCGCCAGTCACCCAGGATGTCGGCCATCAGGATGACGGATCCCTCTATGTTTTCTTCCAGCACCTGGCCTTTGTATTTTTGGATTTTCAGCTTGTTGACATTGAAACGGTCCCACATGCTGTATTCCCAACCCGGAGAAACTATGTTCTCACGCACCTTGTCGGCATCCCAGAAAATCCAGTTCCGGCAGCCAGGCACAGAATCACCGTAAGCGATCAGTTTCCCCGTGGCAGAAAGGAGGTATTTGTCGCGGGAGCCACCTTTCGGGTCTTCGGAAGCAAAACATTCCAGCCCTGGAATATCCGGCAGGATGTCGGCTACCATTCCATCCCCCACATGAAGGGTTTTCCGTCCAATGTTCCATAGGTTCTGACCGCTTTTGGCATCAACCAGGCAAACCCCGTTTCCGTTGTCGTGCCAGTCTTCCAGGACATAAAATATTTCCAAACCGGGATGAAAAGGATCGATATCAGTCACGAAACATTTGTCAGGATGCCCGAAACCGGTCGACCACAATGCTGTTCCGTTGTCGTCGAGCAACACTGAGCCGAGGATGATTTCATCCCTTCCGTCGTCATCCACGTCGGCTGAATGCATATTGTGTGCACCCTGGTGACGAATTACCGGATTCTCTTCATCACCATCCCAACGCCATACCCTTTCCAGCCTCCCGTTTTTCAGCTGATAAGCGTCTGTCATCATGAGCCGGTAAGTGCCGCGGGCCAGGAGGAGAAAAGGTGTTTTCCCATCGAGATAAGCCACTCCCATCTGGTTGCGGTTGTTACGGTTATAGTCGCCAAAGCGCCAGCTACGGGCCGGCCAGTCCACCCGACAGATTTCTTCCCCCGTCATTCCGTTCAGGATGGAACACCACTCCGGACCTGTCCTTACACGGCCGTCCGCTTCACGGGCATCGGCGGGGCCGGTCTTGGCTGCAACTTCTGCTTTCCCGTCTCCGTCGAAATCATAAGCTACCATCGGTGAGTACCAGATTCCCGGTTCAATGCCCGGGCCCAGGTCTTTCCTCCATAAAAATGTTCCATCACTCAGATAGGCCTCTATTTTATAAGTCAATCCTTCCTTATCGGGCTGGCCTCCGGGATCTATTCCCCGGGAGGGCTGTTTGATGATGAAATCATAAGTTCCGTCCCCGTTCAGGTCGGCAACAGCAACTCTTTGTGGCAGGTAGTCTCCCTGGAACCGGATGCTGCGGTAGTTCTTAACCTCAGGAGAAAGGGTTACCGTGACCTTTTCAGACGCTTCTCCTTCTTTTCCATTGAGAACGGGTCGGATAAAATAGGTCAATGATGCACTTTCCCCCCGGAACTGATCTGAAAAATCGGTGGTGAGTAAGACCGGTTTCCGGTTTACCCGTGTGGTTTTGCTGTTCTTGTCCGTCATCCTGTAAATGTTAAAAGCCACATTTTCGGAATCATCGGCCAATAATCGCCAGCTGAGATAGATCCTTCCGGGGGCAGTTTGCATGGCTGACAACCCCCGGTTGAGCTTCTCAGTTACCCTGGATGGTGCCCAGCCTACCACTTTGGGTTTGTTCTCATGGTCGGGCTTCAATACCGGATAGAGATAGGTGCGTTCCCGCGGATCCTGCGCCATAAGCAGAGGAACAGATGAAACCAGTAAAAATAAGCAGATAAATAATGCTTTGGTTTTCAAGGTTTTAAATTATTTGCATTTCTTTAAGTCGTTGCAAACTCACTCTATGATTCACTCTCTGCCTATCCTTCTCCCAAAATGCCCGGAGTCTCCTCTTCTTGTGCAAAATCCAATGATGCCAGGTATTTCCCCGGAATGCGTTTATTCGTCCTGGCCTCCAGCTTACGGATTGATTCGAACCTGCCTATAATAGTGGAGCCTTTTTTAGTCCCTTCTGAAAGGTGATTCATGGCATCGCGGTATGCATTGCCGGCTCCGTTCAGGTTTGAGCCGACCTGCTCCATCGATTCAAGGAAAGCCACGAATTTGTCATAGAGTGCCCCGCACTGTCTGAAGATCTCTTCCACATTCTTAACCTGGTTTTCCTGTTGCCAGAGCAGCTTCACTACTTTCAGGGTGGCCACCAGGTTGGTGGGTGTGATGATGACAATCTTTTTTTTCAGAGCCCGGTCGAAGAGTTCAGGATTGGTGTTCAGTGCCAGGGTCAGCGCTCCTTCGATGGGCAGAAACATAAACACATAGTCGGGAGAATGGATACCGGCCAATGACTGATATTCCTTCTCTGAGAGTTCATCAATATGATCGGACAGGCTTCTGACATGAAGCCTCAGCTGTTTTTCCTTTTCCTGTGGATTCTCGGCATTGAAATAATTCACGTAGGCCGTAAGGGAAACCTTGGCGTCGATAATGATGTGCTTTCCCTGCGGCAGTTTGAGAATAAAGTCGGGTCTCCGTATCTTTTCCTGCTCTTCATCATGGAAGGCGACCTGGCTGGTATAATCGATGTATTTCTGCAATCCTTCGGTTTCAAGGATCAGGTTGAGCCGATCTTCACCCCAATTGCCCTGCACTTTTACTTCCGATCTCAGGGCTTTTGCCAGGTGTTGGGCATCGTCGCTCAGTTGTACGTTCATTTTTTGAAGCAGCTCAATCTCCCTTTTCAGTGAAGTAATATCCCTTATGTCCTCTTTCCTGGTCTCCTCCACGGTTTTTTTAAAGGTTGAAAGGTCCGATTTCAGAGGATCCAGGATTGTGGTCAGTTCCGATTTATTCGATTCAATGAACAGTTTCTTCTTTTCTTCCAGGATGTCGGTGGCCAGGTTTCTGAATTGCTCCTGCGATAACTGGTGTAGCATTTCGATCTCTTTGTGAAAAATGGTCAGCTTTTCATTAAGGCTTTTTTCCTGTTCCCTGAATTCCGTAAGTTTCTTATTGAGGTCAAGGATGGTCTGGACATTTTCAGCCAGATCCTGTTCAGCCTGAACCAGTTTTCCCCTGATAATTTCAAAGGTTTCTTTGGCGATATAACTTTTTTCAACTTCATCCCGACTGAGTTTCTGCTCCGATTCTGCGGTAAGGCGGAGTATCAGCCTCTGATTGCGTTCGTTCTCTTCTTTTTCTTTCTTCAGAAATCCCTTCAGAAGGAAATAGCCGATAAGTGTCCCGACAATCAGGCCAATCAGCAGATACAGAATTTGTGGATTCACCATTTTTAATGAGCTTGAAAATATAAAAATACAGAAAATCCGTGATCTTTTAAACTCACCTGCCATTGCTGATCTGTAACCGGAAGATGGCTTTTTTCACGGGGAAGGATTCAGCGGCCATAATGGATTCAATACGGAAGAGCTTCAAAACATCCTTCAACGGGTGGTTTTTTTACAAATAAAGACACAAAATTGTGTTATGGTCAAAAAAATGATCGGTGGGAAACTGAGGGAATACCCTTTGTCTTTGATGACTCTCAAAAGCCGGTTTACCCTAAATTATCTTTTCTGAAAAGATTGGGAAAACTTTTTAAGGTACACGGTGTCACACAGTGTGGGGCACCGTGTTACACGGTGGATTTACATTTATAAAACTGTGTAACAAAAAAATATCTTGATGAGATATATAACTTTCCATATCATCTGATTGATTAACTTTGGATTAAAGATTCAAACCTTTAACCCCTTTATAATCATTTAAACACAGAATATGGAAACCAATGAAATTACGCGTGAAATCATCGACTCGGCATATAAAATACATGCATCGTTGGGTCCCGGACTGCTGGAATCGGCATACAGAACTTGTCTGGCTTATGAGTTAAGAAAGAAAGGATTGCATGTTGCAGAAGAAAAACCAATACCCCTTGTTTACGAAGAGGTCAGACTCGATTGCGGATATCGGCTTGATCTATTTGTTGAAAATAAAGTAGTGGTGGAATTAAAGACTGTTGACGCCTTTAATGAGGTACATGTTGCCCAGGTGCTGACTTATCTGAGATTTTCCAACACTCATGTGGGGCTTCTGTTAAATTTTTATGTAAAAAGCTTAAAAGATGGCATAAGGAGGATTGTACTTTAGGTACACGGTGTCACACAGTGTTGGGCACAGTGTTACACCGTGGATTTATGTTTTTAAAAACTGTGCAACATCGTGTTAACACTGTGGAACACTGTGAAACTAAAAAAATGGTGAGATCCTTTCTGATGGTGGCCTTTATGGTCTGACCGGCATACCCCGCAGCAGACCGGTAGCTGTAACTCCCTTCATATTCCGGAAGTGCCGTCCGCAAATATGGAGAGTTTCATGTTCTCATCAAAAATCAAAGCAATCCAAAATAAAAGAACAATGTTCGTTTGACCGGCTTGTCCATTTTGTTCAGTTCCCCGGAAGGGCCCAGGTTCCATGTATCGTTGCTGAGGCCCATGGCCAGTTTGGTGCCGATGGGAGGGATGGCATCAAGGAAGGAGATATTTCCCACCGGCAGCGGTGGAAAATTTTTGGGGCCCGACAGTCCGTAAAAGTCAAACAACCTGACGAACAAATGATCTTCCCTTGCCACCACGGTGAATTTTCCATCGACCGTGTTGAATTCCATCCATGAAATATCGGGGTAATAACCCTTGAACGGCAGTTGGCCCCAGCTGTTGTCTCCCGGAAGTTTGTTGTTATACATCCGCTCATACACATCAAGCAAGCCTCCTTCCATCCGGTTTTTCCAGGCACCGGCCGGCCCTCTGCCCAGCCATCTGGCACCAATCACATCCGATTCGGGAAAATCGAAACTGATGCCCGTAAAATATTGTTCTCCCGAAACCTGGTATTCATAGCTCATCTCCAGCCAGCCACTTCCGAACATGTTCCATACCACGTTTTTCAGATCGCCGGAATAATTCATCACCAGGGTGGCTTTTTCTTCCGTTTTAAACTGCAGAATGCCTGTGAGTTGAGATTTCCCGCTCACCAGAACCGGGCCGTTTTTGAAGGGGATTGGTAATCCCAGGTCATTCCTGACCGATCGGATGGTGCCGTCAATTTTGTTGAAATCCACCGAGATACCAGAAGCCTTCAGGGTGATCAGGGTGTCCTGCTCAATCAATTCGGGAATGCCTTTTTCTTTTGTCAGGTCGGCAGCCTGCTCTCCGATCGGAAGGATATTGTCTTCCTCCATACCGAGAGACTTCATCCTTTCGCGCTGTTTTTTATCCTGTTCACTGACGGATTTGGAAACCATCCGGTCTTCCATGTTTCGGTTACCATTTAATTTCCAGCTCCAGCAATAGATCTCCTCTCCCGAGGGATCAAATACTTTCAGGTAAAGGGCATCCGACCGGGCGGTGTCGGTTGGCAGGCCAGTTTTCAGAAGGCCTGTGGCTCCGGGCGGTACATCTGGGCCTGAAAAAGATCCGCTTCCGGTGATCCAGGGTTGTACTACCCGGTCACCTGGTGTATTGAATTTCACCCTTTGCCATTCAAACCGGCAATGATTCAGGTTGGTGAAATGATAACGGTTTTCCACGGGTATATTCCCGTTAAATCCGGCGGGAAGTTCTTTCATCATAATCCGGACAGGACAATAGATTTCTCTGAAAGCATAGAAACTTCCTTCTTTCTCCCGGTGGGGACCGACTACTCCGTCAGGTGCATTGACCCGGTTGACATCAATGAAACCATCAAGGTCGGTACGGACAATCCCCTCGTCGAGCAAAGCCCAGGTGAAACCTCCAGCAGAGTTAGGTGTATTCCAGAACAACTCCCAGAAGTCGGCCATACCGGCGGCCCCACCCCCGTCATCCTGCGCATGCAGGAATTCAGTGGGCATATAAATTTTCCCTTCCGACAGGATTTTCTTCGAACTGTAATAGTTTTCATAGTGATTGCAGTCAATGCCGTTGAAATCATTCCCCGGACGGTGATGAGGATGGATCACCGGCCGGTTGGATTTGTCATATTTACCGAAATCATCGTCCAGTTCCTTGTTGGTGCCTCCTTCATTGCCATTGTCCCACAGGATAACGGAAGGGTGGTTGACGTCGCGGATTACCATCTCTTTCACCAGTTTTTCCCCGGGTGCAGTGGCATAACCATTCTGCCATCCTGCCAGTTCATCCAGGACGTATAAGCCCAGTGAGTCGCAATAATCGAGGAATACCGGGTCGGGTGGGTAATGGGAACAGCGAATGGCATTCATGTTCATTGCCTTGATCAGTTTCACATCTTCCAGATTGATCCGATCGTTCAGGCAGCGGCCGGTTTCAGGCCAGAAAGCGTGGCGGTTTATTCCTTTCATCTTGATCCTGACGCCGTTCAGGTAAATCCCGTCACCCTGCCTGATTTCAAGGGTGCGGAACCCGAATTTCTGATCCATGGAAAAGAGCTCATTCCTGCCATTCATCAGTGTTACCCTGACAGAATATAGAGAGGGAGTTTCCGCTGTCCAGCATAAAGGCTGATCGATCCGGCCTTCCACTGTGACCAGTGAATCGGAAGGGATGACTCTTTTGCGGAGGGTAGCCACCAACCGGTTTTCCTGATCCCTGATCCGGGCTTCCACCTGGTACTCCTTTTTCAGATTGGCCGGGAATACATCCATGGCGAAAGATCCATCTGCTTTGGCATCAATAGCCACCCTCTCAATATGTTCCACTGGATAAGCTTCCAGGTAGACCGGACGGTATATCCCTCCGAAAATCCAGTAGTCGGCAAACCTTTCGGCCCGGTTAACCGACTGATCGGATGACATTTTACTCACGGTGACTTCCAGCAGGTTGTCCGCTCCGAAATTCACCTTCCCGGTGATGTCGTACCGGAAACGGTAAAAGGCACCCTGGTGGATCTCTCCGGCTTGACGGCCGTTTATTTTTACTTCCGTGTCGGTCATGGAGCCTTCAAAAACCAGGCAGATCTGCCTGGTTTTCCAGGAAGCAGGTACATGGAAACTGGTTTTATAGATCCCTTTTTCGTCGGAAAACCTGAATTTCTTTCCATAGGTCCGGTAATCACGGCCGTAGTCGTATTCACCGAATCCCTGCTGTTCCCAATGCGAAGGCACCTGGATGGTGGTCCACTTCCCGCTGTTCCGGCCTGAAGTGCAGAAAAACGCCCAGGTTTTGGTGTGCTCGTTATCCGTTCCGGAGAGATATATAATCTCTTTTTGGGTTGTGCTCCCAATAGATAGAATAAAGGAAAATAACATGAAAAGAAAAATCGGGACAGGTTTGCTCATTTTCATAATCATTCGGATTTTGAAATGCTAAGTTACGGGTTTCTCAGTTTACGGTCAGAAATCACTTTCGGTTTCACAAGGTCACGCAGTGTATTCCACCGTGTTTCACAGTCTGAATCCAAACGATTCAGGTCTATTCAGTGTGCTAAACTACACCAGCGGTCACATAATTCCCTCTTTGCCTGACTCTGTTGCCTCTTTGAACAAAGCGAATCTCGTCTGTTTTGATCATCCGTTTATTCTAATACGTCAGAATTTCGTCCAATCCTTCTTCGATTTTCTTTTATTGTTCGGTGTAATTTATCCCAGACGGGTCAGGAATCTTTCTTTTGCAAGGGTTCTGACCTGGAAGGTAATTATTTCTGAATCCGTTGTCAGACCATTTGCCGGATTTTTCTCCATTACGAGACAACCGGCATAATTTTAAATTTTTGTAGTCAGTGGGCAAACAATGGCATTACCCAGATGATCATTCATGGCATTGCCGATAATAATAAACACCGGCCTGATCCCAAATTGTTCTTTGCCTTTGACCGGGTTTAGGTCAGCCAGCCAGATTCCCCGTTGTCTCATTCCTTATCAAGCATTTTGATGCAGTCCTCCAGTCCTTCTTCAGCCATAAGGGCTACCTCTTTATCACCGGAAGCTGCATTAAAAGACCGGATATATTCGGCTTTTTTGAGTTTTTCAAAATAAGCTTCCAGTGCTTGTCCTATTATCCTTGATTTAGGTATTCTGATTTTTTTGAATAATCATTGGGCCGGAAATAATTTCCGGGGATAATGAACTGGTGATATTCATTGAGGATCGTTTGTTCCAAAATTAAGAAAAACATGAATACTACGTATAAAATTCACATAGATCTTTTCCGTATTGAATTCAAATTTTTGCTGCCACTGCCACTGCCCCTAACAACTGCCGCTGCCTACTTCACTGTCACTGCTCCCGACGCTTTTAGTTGCTGAATAACTTCATCAGGCAGTTTCCAGTCGTTATCGAAATACCCTTCTGCCAAAACCTGACCTTCCCGGAAGAGAAAGAAGTCTTTCATCCCTGCCAATGCTTTCATTCCTTCTCCTGTGGCAAAACGGATATTTGTCCGTGGTTTTTTGCCGGCAGGGATTGCACCCTGGGCAGGTTTGCTTGTCCAGAAGGGAATCCCGGAAACAACCACCACCATTTTCCCGTTAACCGGATAACAGAAAACCAATCCTGATCCAGCGGATTCTTTGTTCAGAGAGATAGGGAATTTGTCTGCCAGTTTGGCAATCACCCCGTTGGTCTCTTTGGTCCCGAAAAGGATCAGGTTTGAGCTGAGATAATCATCCGGGGTAACCTCATGATCGGCGATGACCCTAGGATTGATGAGGCTGGGTTGATCATAGCTTCCGAATGATACCGAGAAGTCGGCTGCTTTTCTGGCCATTGCACGCCTTTGTATGATCTCTTCCGTTCCTGCAGATTCTTGCGTTCCATATACAAAAAGATTGCGACTGGTCAATGCTTCATACATTGGGCCTTCCAGTCCCGGTTTTTTGGACGTAACAGGTGCTTCATATTTTTCCGCCACCCATTTTCCCTCTTTCAGTACAAAGGAATGGTTCAATTTCGGTGCACTTTGAACCGGTGCGCCGTTGATTTTCACGGTCAGCGGATCACTGCTTCTGAAGGAAGGATGACCTTTCAGTTTCAGGGTAAAGGCATCTGTATTTATGGTTTTGATCTCCAGTGAGTTGGTGTTCGTAAATCGGGCGTCCACAGTAGCCAGTGTTCCCGGGGTCATTTTGTCGATCAGCATCCAGTAGGCTGCATTATATTTATACCACCGGGTGGAATAAGTAACCCGCTCAGGGAACGGATTGCGGACCTGCCCGTCAAACCAGCTGAAAATATTTTCATCCTTATAGGCAGGAACCCATACGTCATGCCTGACGCCCGGAAATTCATGGTATTCGACCGATACTCCCGATTTCAGAAGCTCATCAGCAATTTCCCTTACTCCTTCGGGACTGACCACCGGGTCGGCGCCTCCCTGGTAAATGGTGACGGGAAGGTTCAGCGCATTGCCTGTCAGCTCATATACTTCTTCCGGAGGAGCAGGACAAACGGGGGCAATGGCTGCAAATACATCGGGGTGAATCAGTCCGAGGTACAGCGTACCTCCCCCACCCATGGAAAGACCGGTCAGGTATACCCGGTTCTCATCAATGTTGAAGCTGGCTTTGCACTCTTCAATCACTTGCATGACATCTGCCTCGGGGATTCCCTTGTAACCCATGGTTCCCCGGGCATAAGGGGTAGCCACGAAATAGTCAATATCCTTCCATTTGGGAAAGCTCCTGGAAGCCTCGGCATCATTCTGCCCCGGGAGATTTGATTTTCCGAACACTCTCCTGAGCGCCAGGCGGTGGTTTGATGTAGCCCCATGCAACATGATCACCAAAGGATATTGCTTCTGGGGATCATAATTCTGAGGAATGTACAATCCGTAAGGCTGTTCGGAATCATCAATTTCTGAATAAAAAGAAGCTACCTGAGGTCCTGACCTGAATACCTGGGCAGCAACAGGACGGACAAAAAGGGTCAGAGAAATCAGCAAGGCGGAAGCCAGAAGCAAAGGTTTGAGTTTTTTCATGGTGTTGATTATTTGATTTCCTCATCGAAGACCACGGCGACTTTTCCACATTTTCCGGCAGCCATCAGCTGATAGGCTTCCGGTGCCCGATCCAGGGTAAAGCGGTGAGTGACCAGATCTTCCGGATGGATGTTCCATCTGACGAGTCGTTCCACCAGTTCTTCCATTTTCCAAATGGAGGTCACCCAGGATCCATAAATGGTTTTTTGTTCGTGGATCAGGTCAGGTGAAGGATTCAATTCCATGGTTCCGCCTTCTCCCACCAGGGCGATTTTCCCCCATTTGCGGGTGGCTCTGACACAAAGCTGTCTTCCGGCGGTATGCCCGGAGCAGTCGATGGCGCGCTCAAATCCTGCACCCCTGGTTTCAGCCATTACCATTTCCAGGGTATCAGGCCCGGAGACGAACGTCTTACAGGCAAGTCCGAGTGATTCGGCCAGTGTGCATCTTTCCGGCACAGTGTCAACCCCGATCAGGTTTTGGGCTCCCATAGCTTTGGCCAGCATCAGGGCAGCCAGTCCCACCGGACCAAGACCGGTAACCAGTACTGCATCGTTCCCGCAGATGCCGATCTTTTCAATTCCTTCATATACGGTTCCGAATCCGCAGGCTACCTGGGCTCCGTCGGTATAGCTCAGCTCGTCGGGGAGCAGGACCAGGTCTTTTTCTTCAGCGAGAATATAGGGAGCCATTCCTCCGTCGCGTTGCCAACCGTAAGCTGCCCGGTGCGGACTGGTACAGCTGATCATGTAGCCGCGCCGGCAATCGTTGCAAACGCCGCAGCCCGAAATGTGATAAATGATCACCCGGTCTCCTTCTTTGAACCGTTTCATCCCGGCCCCGCATTTGACTACCTGACCGGCAGGCTCATGTCCTGCAATTTTGTTCTGATATCCCTCAGGACCTTTGCCCAGGTGCTCGCGGTAAATCGCCCGGATATCGCTTCCGCAGATGGTACTCGACTTGGTCTTAACCAAAACCTGTCCGTGACCCGGTTCCGGTATTTCAACCTCTTTCATGGCGACGGTACTGTCGCCAGGCAGAAAAGCTGCCATCATGGTTTTTGGTATTGTCATTGTTTGTTTTAATTAATGATTCCAGAACTGAGTAAAAATCGCATTCGTCAGGCAGGGGTTAACTTTCCGTTCATGTCCCACAGATCTTCCCAGGTTTGCCCTTCTTTCCATAGGAATACCTGTCCCTTGATCAGACGGCAGTTTTTGTCGATCGCAGCAATGGCTGACATTTCATCACCGGTAAGCGGATCCTCCGTCACACATTTCAGATTGCTCATATAGTTTTTCGCTTTCACGGAGAAGGGTATAGGCACCTGTCCCCGCTGAACAGCCCATTTCAGGCAAACCTGGGCCGGATGAATCCCGTGATGATGAGCTATTCCCATAATTACCGGATCTTCCATATCCACTGTGTCTTCCGGAGTGCGGTCGCGTTCGGGTCTTCCGGGTGATCCCAGCGGACTGTATCCGACCGGTATGATCCCCTTATCAACTACAAAGCTGAAAAGTTCAGGCTGCTGGAAATGGGGATGTAATTCCATCTCATTTACGGAAGGGGGGATGACTGCATCCCGAAGCAGCAGCTCCAATTTGGGAATGGTCATGTTCGACGTGCCGATATGCTTGACCCATCCCCTGTTTACCAGTTCTTCCATCTGCCGCCAGGTTTTCATGTAGTTTTCATGAATATACGGTTTGGCATCCGGATGACGGGAGGTGACATCGCACCCCGGGGCATGATAATTCGGAAATGGCCAGTGTACAAGGTACAGGTCGAGATAATCCAGCTGAAGGTCATCCAGAGACTGCCGGCATGATTCGATCGCTTTGCCATGCATGTTGTTCCATAACTTGGAGGTGATCCATAACTCTTCTCTTTTTACCACCTTTTCATCCATCAGCTTCCGGAGGACTTGTCCGATATGTTTTTCATTCCCATATACCGAGGCGCAGTCAATATGCCTGTAACCCAGCCGGATGGCATTGTAAACCGCATCGGCCACTTCCCCGCAGGACACCTGGTCCGATCCAAAGGTTCCCAGGCCAACTGCCGGCAATGCCGCACCACTTTTTAACCGCCGTGAAGGAACTGCTGAGGGCTCCACAGCTAAAGACAGGTCGAGATTCATGTTTTAGTTTTTAAAGGATTTTCTTCCCTGTTTTTGTGTAAATATAGGAAGTCTGAAATGATTTTTATATCCGCATGGATTAACTTCCATGAATATTTTTACAGATCATCCCTGGGAAAACCCGATGAATTGATTAATAATCCACCGAAAAAACGGGAATGACTATTCCCGAAATCTATTTTTTTATTTTTCTTGTAACCGGGCCGGAATCAAACACCGGCTGAAAGGGGGTGCCCTGGCAAGCCGGCTATTCGGCCTGCTTCTTTAATGCAGCACCTGCCCCCTTCTGATTAAAATCTCCCTGAGCTCCTCATAGGGAACCTCCTGGACCGCCACTTTCCGGTCAATGGCCAAACAAGCTGCTGCAGCGGCTGACTGGCCCAGGATCATAAATACGGGCTCCATGCGGATGGAGCCATAAGCAATGGGACTGGCTGAGACACAAGCCGGAACCAGTAAATTGGCACATTCCTCTTGCCTGGGAACGATCGATCCGTAAGCAATTTCATAAGGGCCGGGTAATTTGATCCCCACATCCCCTTCATTCTGCACATTGCCTTGGTCATCCACGTATCGCTGGACATTGTGCGAGTCGATAGTGTAAGACCCCATTCCAATGGATTCAGGAGTGGGTTTGCGTTTCATCAGCTCATTTTCGGTCATCACATACTCCCCTTTCATGCGCCGGGCTTCCCTGATATAGAGTTGATGAGGCCAACCTCCGTTGTCGGTAAATTCATCCTTTGCGAGTCCCCAGGCTTTCATTCTGCTTCGTTTGTCGGCCGGCATGCGGGGATCATTGGACATGAACCAGAAAAATCCCTTCTGGTAATTTTCATGTTCCCGGATAATCTCCTTTCTTCTCTCATAGGAAGCCTCCGGATAGTCATAATTCATCCCGATATTGTCGGAGCTGAATGGACCATGGTTGTTGGTGTCGGTTTTGCGGTTGGGAAGGGCATCGAATTTCTCAAATCCCTCTTCCCAACCCCGTTCAAATACCCTCAGCAACAGTTCATACTGGGTAGAATCATATTTATCCGGTTTTGGGAACGGGATCCGGTTGTCGGGATGGTTGGTTAAACAAAGCCGGAAACAATATGCCTGGACCCTGTGGTCGCCCGTACCATTTTCTCCCGGAGGTTCCAGACTGATCCGGGGCAGAATTCCGCTTGAGGGTTCACCCGGAATCCGGTAAGCGCTGATGGGTTGCGGAAAAATCTGGAAATGATGGCGATGATGAAGAGCTCCCTTCTGTACTCCGTTCCAAGTTTCACCATATTCGGAGTTGCTCTCCCTGCCCACTCTGTAACTTACTCCAGCCGCTGCCATCAGATCTCCTTCATAGGTGGCATCAATAAACACCTTTCCCGAAAACACCTTTCCGGGAAGGGTGGTAAATGATAAAATACGGCCGTTTTTAATCACAGTACCCTTTTCCCTGTCGAGCCATTCATCCCTGAAAACCGCAATTTTATCCTTCAGGATGTACTCTTCGAAGATCTGTTCGGCCACGTGAGGCTCAAACAGCCACATGGTGCGGTTTTCCCCGTCAATGGCAGGGGTGCCTTGTCCGATGTTTCCAAACTCTTCCTTTTTTTGCCACAACCACGAAGAATCTTTCTGATAATGAAGCCATACCCGGTGGTAAAATTCGCGCGACAGACCCCCGATGGTCTCTTTTTTACCTGTGTCGGTAAACCCGAGACCTCCGGAAGTAAGCCCGCCTAGGTGCTTGTCGGGCGAAACCAGAATCACGCTTTTGCCGGAACGGCTGGCTTCAACAGCTGCCATTACTCCTGCCGAAGTGCCGCCGTAAACGATGACGTCGGCCTTATATTCCCTGTTTTTTGATTTTCCCGGGAGGCTACCCGGTATGGTCATCCCCAAAATCAGGAGGCAAAAGGCGATGCATTTAATTGGCTTCTTGAAGAGTTTTCTTGTCGGCATCTGGTATTCTGTTTTGGTTCAATCTATTTTTGTAAAAGAAAAAGTAAAGGAGAGTAAGCGCAGTCACCCCCAGTCCAATTGTGTAGGAGACGTTGGGTTGCAGACTGAATCCCTCCGGAGCGAACGACAGGTAAGTGATGATCACGGTGGTCATGAAAAGTGCAGGGACAAAGGTAATCCAGTAGTTTTTCCTGTTTTGAAGCAGATAAACGGTGATGGTCCAAAGTACCATGGCAGCCAGTGTCTGGTTGGCCCAGGCAAAATAGCGCCAGATAATGCTGAAATTGATCTGGGTGAGAAAAAAACCGACAGCAAAAAGCGGGATACTGATATAAAGTCTGTTTTTAATGGGGCCTTGTTTAAGTTTAAGAAAATCGGCCACGATCAGTCGGGCGCCCCGGAACGCGGTGTCCCCCGAGGTGATCGGAGCGGCTA
>CAYWTT010000027.1:0-17241 GCA_964461245.1 uncultured Prolixibacteraceae bacterium
AGCGTTGTTTTGAACTCCGGATGTTTACCGATGTATTTATCCAGGTTGTTCCTGAGCTTGATCACCTCTTTTTGTGCCAACTCAGCAATTTCCTTATGAAACGACGAGTGATCCACCCCGATCCAAAGGTCGGTTTCAAGGTATTGCACCGTAAAGGAAGCAAAACGGTCAGGATTGAATTGTTGCCGGTAGGTACGAGGTTGGTACATCGGTTGTGAAAATCCGATTACTGAAAATTAATATCAAACAGGTTAAGCGGGCATGCCGGAACACATAATTCGCACACCACACATTTGCTTTTGTCAAAATTAAGTTTCCATTCGGGTGGAGTCATGGTCAGTGCACCGGCAAAACAGACCGCCACGCAATTTCCGCAGTCGATGCATTTTTCTTCCTGAAAGCGGATCCGCTTTTCCAGCGGTTCCACATCGACATTATGGCTGGTCAGATAGGCTACTCCCGCTTCGATGTTGGCAGGCGTTCCCTGCATTTCGAGCAGCAGGCTGCCCCGTTTCCCCGGAAAGACTTCCGCTTTCAGGATATTTATCCGTATGTCATAGTCCTTTACCAGGTGGTAACTCAACGGTTTGTCCCCGCTGTCGGGCGGGAAATTCAGGATAAATCGCTTTTTGATCATGGCTGGTCTTCCTTTTCAGTTTCTTTTAATGAAAGCAGTGAGGCGTTTGATGGGAACATCTGGACAGGCTGGGTGATTTCAAAACGACCCTCTTCAAGGGCTTTTTTAAGCAGACCGGCGATCTTCCGGGCTTTAGCCAGACTGGCCACCGGAGCTGTGCGGATTTTGTGGTTTCCCAGCCTGATCATACCTGATCTCAGCTCAGCATAAGTTACCTGCCCCAGCTTGGGCATCCCGGGAGATCCATAGTCAAGCACGGAGGTTTCAATCTGGTCGTTGCGGATGGACACAAAGCGGGCAATCTCCTCATCCAGAACCGGGATCGGAATGCCCAGTCCCACGAAAAGGCTGGTTCCGTATTTGTTGAAATAGGCAGCATGGATGAATTCGGCCGACATCTCCTTCAGGTTGCCAATCACTGCAATGGTACGGGCATTGCTAACCGGAACGCCGAACCGGTTTACCGGTTTAGAGGTATTGAACTGGGTGCCGGGCCATACCACAAATCCCTGTGTTCCGCCCAGGAAGATGCGGGTGCCTATGCCGATGGTCCGCAGCTCCGGATCGTTGATCAGGGGACTCAGTTCACCGGCCGTGGAATAGGTGGCATTCCTTAATCCGGGAAGCAGGGTGCCCATATAGGTATGGATCAACCGCTTGGTCGTGTTGACCGCCACATTGTAATTCTGATAAGCATTCCGGGGATTGAAGAGAAATATTTCGTTGACCGTATCTTTGGAAATCATCGTTTTAACATGCTTTCGGGGATAACAGTCGGTCCCTTTGCCCCAGGCTTCCAGCTCAAGGGTTTTCCCTTCGATGAGATCCTGAATGACATGTGCTCCGCCATATTGGGGTTTCTCAGGATCACAAGCCGTAGCGCCGATATAGGCATCGACAGCCGCCAGTCCCTCGTAACAGGGAACCCCGTTGATGCGTATCTTTTCCATCCGAATGGGTGGATCGGTGTGTCCGAAATTGATGATGGCCCCAGAGGAACACATGGCGCCAAAGGTGGCGGTCGTCACCACATCCACTTTTTTTGCAATTTCCTGAGGTGATGCCATACGGCCCATCTCGGCCACCTCTTCGGCGGTAAGCACCACCGCCTTTCCTGCTTTGATCTTCTGATTGATCTCTTCGTAACTTTTTACAGTCATTTTTTCCTGATAATAACCCGCCTACAAAGATAGAGGGTTGAAGACAAAAACGAGTTCAATATGAAGCGATTCCTTTAAAATGATTCGTTTTTATGTAAATCTCTCTTCTGAACAGAGAGTTAACTTTACATCAGCCGGCAGACAGGCGGTTCAGAAACACGGATAACATGGGATCAAAATAAAAATTATGAACGCGAAAAATGTCATATTTGCATGTTGAAATGCCTGAAGTAAATGAAAAATAAACCAACCTATAAACAATGAACGGGAAATTAACCACACACTTCCGCTGGACCATCCTGGGCCTGCTTTTTGTCGCCACTACCATCCTTTACATTGACCGTTCCGCATTGGGCATTCTGGCTCCGGACCTTCAGAGAAGCATAGGTTGGTCGGAAGAGCAGTACGGAATCATCAACAGTGTGTTTATGATCGCCTATGCACTTTGTTTTATCCTGATGGGAAGGCTGATTGATGCGATCGGAACACGAAAAGGTTATCTGGTTTCCATTGGCATTTGGAGTGTGGCCACCCTGGGCCATGCCCTCTCCCGCTCGTGGATCGGATTTGCGGTGGCCCGTTTCAGCCTGGCGGTTGGGCAGTCCGGAAATTTCCCATCAGCCATCAAAGCGGTTGCTGAATGGTTTCCCAGGAAAGACCGGGCCTTGGCGGTCGGCATTTTTAATGGAGGAGCGAACATGGGCACCCTTCTTTCACCACTTGTCATTCCCGCCCTTGTGCTGAGTTTTGAAGACTGGCGAATCGGTTTTCTCTGGACATTTCCCCTGAGCCTGATCTGGATAATCCTTTGGCTGAAATACTTCCGGAAACCGGGACAGAGTCCCCGCGTTTCGACAGAAGAATTAGAATACATCAATTCCGACAGTTCTGAGAATGAAGATTCCGGGAAAGTGGGATGGAAGGAGATTCTCCCGCACCGGGGTGCCTGGGCCATCGCGGTGGCCAAATTCATGGCCGATCCCATCTGGTGGTTCTACCTTTTTTGGGGAGCAAAATTTCTTAACGCCAGGTTTGGATTAAATCTGAAAGAAATTGGATTACCTTTTTTTTCCATCTATCTGGTTTCATGGGGATTGGGGGTTTTCCTGGGGTGGTTTTCGTCACGTTTGATAAAAAGCGGCTTCAGCCTGAATAAAGGTCGCAAACTGGGTTTACTGGCTTGTGCATTGTTTGCCTTGCCTGTGGCATGGGTTCCCCACACCGGGAACATGTGGATGGCCGTTGGACTGATTGCCCTGGCTGCCGGCGGGCATTGTGGCTGGTCGGCCAATGTGTTCAGCCTCATGTCGGACATCTTTCCCAGGAAGGCTACCGGAACCTTGGCCGGATTCGGCGGCTTTGCAGGTGCAGTCGGCGGCGCCCTGGCTGCATATTCCGTGGGTAAAATCCTCCAGAATGTGGGGGTGGACGGTTACGCCATCCCATTTGCCGTGGCCGGATGCGGATATCTGATTGCCCTGCTCATGATCCACTTAATGGTACCCCGGATAAAGACAGTTAATATGTAAATCATTCCATCAGAGATTCCTCAATTTTCGGAATCCTTTTCGGAAAGCCCAGGAATAACGCTTACCGGATCGTTTCCCACAAGCGATTTATCCTTAACGTTACCATTCAGGTTATTTTTTTTGAACGATAAAAGGCTGGGTACCCATAACAACCCCTCCGGTGCCGTATATCTCAGCACGCACATAGGCAGGAAGTTCCTTTAAATCATTCAGACTGAATGAATTGCCTTTTTGAATGATCTTTCCGCCTGATATCCAGTGAATGGAATCTTGCCCGGTAACCATCAACTGGATACGCCCTTTTTGCGGTTTGATCCGGACAGAATGAATTACTGGAATGGCCGGATTCCGGGGTCCTTCCGGGGAATAAACAAAGAATGAACGTCCTTCCTCTATTCCTTTCCTGACCCACTCATTAGTCAGTTCAGGTAAAACAAAGATATTCCAGTTGCGCCCGAGACTTTTTTCCCCATGCATGTCATCATTGGAAAAGGCCCAAACCGGGCGGGAAGGGAGTAATGCCACCAGAACAGAATCCCACAGCTGACGGTCACCGGGGTAACGGTCCCCGTTATTGTATATTTCCATGCCTTTTAGGTGCCCATACATTCGATAGAAATCGATATACCATTGTGCATTGTGTTGGTAACGTCCCGGATGATTGATGATAACCAGTCCGTTTTTTGCACCAATGGCCGCAAAGGAGGAATCCTCCTGCCCGGTCGGTTGATTATAATCATTAAAAAGGCTCCCCGCATGATGGGGAGATGAAATTTCGCTACCTTGTATGGCTATCATTCCCAGTTGTTCAGGATCACGGTTTTCATATGCAGAATTTCCCTTTTGATCTGAACCGGCTTTCATGGCGGCAAATTCAGTCCAGGGGTAACTTACCACATTGTGGTCGGTAATTGCCAATATGCTGTATCCGTGCTGGTGATACAAGTCGACCACAGCCTGAGGCGACAGGCTCCCCCCATTGACGGTGGTGTGGGTATGCAGATTGGCCTTGTACTGCCCGTGCCTTTGCCAATCAACCTGTTTATACGGACTATTGATTTCCCAGGGACCAGTGCATGCAGTAAATGCAAAAAGCGAAAGGTATATAATAAAAAGGGCTGTTTTCGGAATCATACAGAAAAATGGATTTTGCCTTTTCATATTAATTGATTTTATAGCTGGATGGAATTTGTTCTTTAATAGTTAATCTTCGATTTTGATTCTGGAATAACTGGAATAATATATAAACAGAATTATCTTCTCTTTTGAAGAATATAATGGTTGATGCTTACCGGTTTCTCATTTTCCTTTCCCACCATCAGGCGAAGGGTTTCACGGCGTTCAAAGTCGAAATAGCTAAGTTCAAAGGTATGAATGCCCTTTTCTAAAGCAGCATATCCTTCCCGGAATATTTCATAATGCACCCCGTCGTTATTAATGATCTCTTCTCCGTCGATAATAAGCCTGCTTCCGTCAAAAGATTCAAGGGAAAAACGATATACACCGGTTTCAGAAACTGCAAAACTTCCGGTAAAACGTATTGCAAAATGGTCTTTAGCCCTGGGGGTAATGGCAGCAATCGATATTGAATCAGGGTAAAAGACTTTTAAAGGCTGCAATTTATTAAAATCGGGAAGCATGGTAAAAAAACCTTCGTAATAGTCTGCTTTCAAAGGAGTTTCCTTTTTCTGCTTTCCCATCAGAGGGAGTTTAATTGCCGTTTTGGTCATTTCCCTGCCTGCTGCTCCGGGAACGCTGATCAAAGCGGAAACAGTAGCAGTATTTCCCAGCTTCAGGATTTCACATTTGGCAAACGATGTCTGGAAATTTCCGTCGTTTAACCGGTAATTTATGATTCCATGATCATTCGGATTTTGTATGGTAACCGTGGTACTGTCCATGAAATATTTTGGGGAAATATCTACCAACGGAGCATTTAACCTTATCTCATCCGGTTTTTTTTCCTTCGACCACGAGTCAAAGACAACACGGGATGTATCGATCGCCTCTACCGTTAATATATTACCCAGAATCCGTACATTCAGAAAGTGGTCCTGCATCTTTATTTCCTGTGAGAACCATTCCTTGTAGGTTGGTTTCGGGTTGAATCCGCCTCCGCCCCCGGCCGAAATGATATAGACTACGCCCTGATGGGTATCGATATGATTTTTAAAGATCGGGAAAGTTCTTTCATAACCATGGACATGGCCTGAGAGGACAAGGTCGACGCCGTATGTTTCATATAATTTCTTTAACTGGAATAGGTTCGGATCTCCTTTATCGCCCGTGGCTCCCAGGGAACTCCGGTAAGAACCCATATCAGAAGTAAAAAGAGGGTGATGGTGCACTACAATCTTCCATTGTTCATTGCAGTTGGCCAGGGTTTGTTCCAGTCGCCGGTAGAGAACCGAGCCTTCCAGAATCTCCTTGTTGGTGTCCACAAATATGATTCGCAGGTTTCCTTTTTTCATGGTACGGAAAGCGTCATCATACGGAAGATTAAAATACCGGAAATACTTTTCATCATTCATTTCATGATTTCCGACAGCCGGGTAAAATGGTACCCTGCTGAACAATTCCCCGGCCTGTTTAAAAAACTCGTCAGTCCAGTCATCTTTGTTCGGGCCATAGGCTACCATATCCCCACAATGGATGATGAACGACGGACACTCTTCAGCCATAAGTTCCGTCAACCTTTGCCAACATTTTGTATGCCCCTGATTGTCGCCAACCACGGTGAAGGAAATAGCCGACTGATTATAATCAGGAAGAGTAAACCGGGTGATCGGGCCTCGGAGCGTATCCCCTTTTGCACTGATATTCACAGCCTGGTAGAAATAGAGTTCATCTGGTTTTAATCCGCTTATGCACAAATGGTGCATGGTGCCGGAGGTTTTTTCTTCTGCTGCCGGTTTGAGTTCCGGAATTAAAATATGAGAATCAGCCTTGGCAAGGAATAGCTGCCCTTTTCCCGACAGCGAACTTTCCCACATGATACTAACCGAACTGTCGGTCATGTCCTGAAGATACGGAAAAACCACAAAATGAAGTTCATCATTCACGGCATTCTGTGCAAAAGACCGGCATGCGGCAAAAGCAAAAAGTCCCATTAAGAAGACAACTTTGCAAGGATTGATCATCCTGTTATTTTTAAAATATTTATTCATTTCTTGTTGAAGCTGTGTTTAATTTTTACAGTTTGTCATAGCAAAGCAGTTAAAGCTGAAGAAGTTCTGCCTGTAATCCTTCAGTCCATATCGAATACTGCTTTTTTTTGAATTTAACCGTCAGGTTTTTTGATTCTTCCGACAGGTTCCACAACAGTACAGATTTTATTGCGGGATACCAGGCACAAACCACCGGCCAATCCTCCACCACATAAGGAACATTTTCAAGTTCAGCCGAAATTTCCTGTTTAAACCGGAAAATGTCCTGTAAGGTTTCGGGCAAATACCTGAGTTCTTTCCTGTCTTTCAATTCACCGGTGTTATGTATCAGGTTTGAACGCCCGGCCTTTAATTTTCCGGCAGATATTGCTTTTGCATCATACTTGGCCAGGAAAGTCCAGCCATCCGTATTCAGTGTGCCGGTTACCTCGAAGGGTACACCTGCCGCAAGAAACAGGCTGTACGGGTTATCATCCCCGACAAAGCGGCTTGCTTCACCCCAGAAATGCTTAAATGGCCCACGGGGAACTTGTCCTGCGATTTTTGCGTGTAGTTGCCCATTTTTATTCATGGCAGGAACCAGTACCGGCCAGTAGTGGAGGGGATAAGGGGTCATCCCGCTCATGAACATCGTGTTGCGCACGTCGCTCAACAGGGAAACATTTAACTTGGCTGCCAGGTTTTTCGCAGACAAATTTTCAGGCGGGAAAGCGGTTGTTTCACTGAAAGCAAGTTCCGGGGCAACATACCGGCGATGAAAAAGCGAACTGAAGAGTTCATCTGTTTTACCCTTCACAGTGCCGAACATCCTGTCATCAAACATCAGTTCTCCCACCCGCATGGGAGAACCTTTATAGTCGGTTAAGCGGATCCCCGATTTTTCTGCCCCGAGATACATTACCATAATCCCAAGCTGAACATCAGGAACGGAAGCCTGCATCGATTTAAAAGCTGAGGAAAGCTGGTCGCAGGTAAAGTTTATCCAGGAATGGAGTGTTTCGTTAAGGTTGCGGTGTCGTAGGGCATCCAGAAGTTCGCCCCACGAATCTTCGCCATATCCGTATTTGTTCAGGAAATCCTCCTTGTGTTCCGGGCAGAAACAGCCGCCAATGATGCCGGGAAAATTTCCCAGTCTGAAATCATCATCAAAAAACAACTTATTGAATCCCAATGCTTTTGCCCTCTTAATGGCTTCGATGTTTTCCCCGATAACCGGAGGATGAATGGAGACGCCCGAATAGGTCGATCCGTCGGGGTTTGTTTTTTTCTTCCAGTGTTTGGGTGTGATATTCGGTATTTCGCCTTCAATTCCCAGTGCGCCGTGAGCCTCAGGCGTCGACAAATTGAATGGGTGCCCCAGGGGTACATGAATAATATGGGCAGCAATCCCCTTTTTCAGGAAGCGTTCCCTCCAGAAGGTGATCCTTTCATCGGGATAGTACCAGTATCCGTTAATGAATCCGGTAAGCCAGATGTCGGTAATTCCACTTTCTGAAATAATATCAAAAAGTTCCGGGTTGCCATCCAGGATGCCGGAACCAACCGAGAGATGAAAAGTCCTGGCAACGCTGTTTTTACCGGAGACATGCAGGGCATTTGCATTGTGCATATACAACGCTCCTCCTGTCAATGCGAGTGTTTTAAGAAAATTTCTTCGTTCCACGATTATGAGTCTTTAGTTGGTCCTGTCAATATTATATCAGCTTCATCTTTTCAAACAAATGCTCACCGGAAATGAACCGGGCTTGCAAATCCCGCGAAGCGAAGAGCCATTTATGGATTTCCATTAGTTATGCTTTCTGTGGGTATTTCATGATTTCCATTCCCTATTCAGTTCCGAAAAAAACAATGGCAGCCGATGCACCTTCAAAAAACGCATCAATTTTCACATGCCGGTCGGAAACCCATTTCACTTCCACGCCTTCGCTCTTCCAGAACGTCTCAGAAACGGCCTGTTTGGTAATGTAGGAAAAATGACCTTTTGAATGGGCAAAAATTACCACAACCCCCTTGCCTGTTTCAGAATCGATCTTTTCATATATTTCAGGCGTATCTCCCGGCCTTCCGGTATGGACAAGGTCTGCCATGACCACCTCTTCACGCACCTCTTTATATTTTTCAAGAATATCGTGAAACAAAGCCACTCCTTCAGGCGAAGTTTTCAGGATTTCTCCCCAGATGGAATTCTGTCCCAGAACCAGGGAAGCCAGGTTGATCATCTGGGAATTGCCGGGATCATCAGGCTGATAGTTGGCTACAAACAGATTCGATGGTATCCACTTGTCGTAATCGAGCACCGACCGCATGAACCAGGTGCGCGCAGGACCCGGATTGATGAAAATATTGTGGCAGTTATTAGGCAACAGGCTTTCGCCCAAGTCAAAATTTTTGTAATAGGGCCCGTTGTTCAGGATGAAATAACGCCCGTTGGCCAGAAATTGCAAACCCACCCCGATCCGTCGGGATTCCGTCACATCGAAATCGAAGATAACTCCCGGACAGGCAGCACAGACTTTTTCCATGATTTTACCCAGATATACCGGAAGGAGAAAACCATAGCTCAGGTTGCGCTCAGCGGGGCTATTATCAGCAGTTCCGTGAAAATGGCCGGGATCATTGCAACCCGACTGTCCTACCCCGTCGAGGTAAAAATAGCGGATGTCCAGTTCTTTGTACAGCCTGATCAGGACATCGGCATAATATTCCCAATATGCACTGACCAGGCACATATCGACACTTTCTTCGGTTTCCCATACCAGGGATGGTTCATCCGGTTTCCCGTTCCTGGTTTTAATACAGGAGCGGTTCTGCAGGAAAGCCGGACTGGTTACCGCCGCTTTGGCCGGACCCATCCAAACCCCCAGTTTCATTCCGTATCCTTTCAGTTTTTCCCTTACTTGCTTAAAACCATCGGGGAAATTCTTCAGGTTGACACCCCAGTCGCCTGCCCGGTTAAACCACCCCGCGTCGAGAACATAATATTCGATACCCATCGCATGCGCCCGGTCAATCTCTTTCAGGGTATAATCCAGGTTCATGGTGGTCAGGTACTGGCCTCCGGCCCATTTCACCCGCTCCTGCCGGCCCCACGAATTATAAAAGATGTAGGGCTTCCGGCTTTCCTCATTTTCTGTCTGGTATTTGAGGATGAATTTCCGGAACTGTCCGGCCATCCTGGTTTCATCACCTGAAACCATGCCGGCTTCAAACCAGACGGTCGAAAAACCTGCCGCCGGCTGACCGTCAAAATAATTACCCTTTACAGCCCGCAGTTCAACCGATTTATCCGGATTCAAACCAAATTCAAGAAAATGGTCGGGGTACATCGAATCATGCTCGTAAGCACAAAGAAAAGTGGTTTCTCCATTGCTGCCCAGCAGAACAGGACCTGTGGCCGAACCAGAACCTGTAAAATCGGCCTCGAACAGTTTTTCTTCGGTGAGATGACAGGAATGGATCATCTCATTAAAAACCGACAGACGGATTTCCTTAACCTCCGGGAAATCCCCAGTCGAACAGGAAAGGTAAACCAGGTCGTCGGCACCTGATTTTTTCGTCAGCCTTTGCCCTCCGGAAGTTTTCAGCAGATAACTGAACCGGACTATCGGGTTATTGCCGGCTACCCGGAATTTCACCTGAAGCCGGAGGTTTGTGTCGGCCAGGAAAGCACCTTCGTAAATATATTCGGTTACCCCGTTTCGCAGGGTTTTAGGCATCCCGGCCACAGTCAGTTCTGAAAGGATGGCAGGCGTCTTTTCGCCGTCGATTTCAAAAACGGGAAGCCTGATCTCAACAGCTTTCCTCTCCGTCTTCAGGGAATATTCCCATGAGCCAACGGAAGAGGATGGCCAGGAAATCACAAAAAGGGGTGTTTCGATCTTTGTCTCCCTGCTGATTTTACATCCTGTAAGGAAAAACAAGCCAACCAGCAGAAATGCGGTCATTGTTCTTTGACTAGTCATTTTTAGTTCTATTTGATGGAATAACTGAACAGATTTCCGTCTCTCAGGCAGAATCGCAGGATGATCGGTTTATTGCAGGGGATTTTTTCCGATCTATCCCATCTGACAGGTTGGCATACTCCGGATCCATTCAGCGGAAAACATTCTGCCTTCCCATATCCGGGAAGAACCAGCCTGTGTTCGTCTAAAACTTCAACTAAAAGCTGTCCCTCCGAAAAGTCGGCATTGACAACCAGGCTGTCCCCTTCGGGAATAAACGAGGTAGTTTCGACCACACCCTCTTCCCCGCCGGCCTGAAGTGAAACCATTCCATCCAGCCGCCAGGCTGCACGCCCGATGGAAACTTTCCTGCCGGGATCTTCGCTGCAGTGAATGTCGGTTGATCCGGAATAATACATCCACATTTCATCACCCACCTGCACCGGTGTATTGCAAACCCCGAAAACCATTCCTTTGTCGTATGCATAAGGTCCGGCCGGAATAACGGGACTCCGGTCGGAACACCGCTGCCAGTGGTGGCCGTTGCGGCTGTGGACCAGTTGCACATCGATGCTCCCCTTCTGACCTGCTTTGGCTTTCCCATTTACCAGCGGTTCGCCGATACACTTGAAAACCGTAATCATCCCTAGCCATTGCCCGGCATAAGGGAATGCCGACATGTTGTATATCTCAGCATGGGTTCCGCCTTCCAGCTTGCGGGCTTCCTGATGGTCCATCTCATCGGTGGCCATGACCAGTTCGGGGTACGACCACGACAACATGTCTTTGCTCGTGGACAGGAACACTTGCCGTCCGAATGACCTAGGATCCTGAGTCTGTTTGTGGAAAGCCAGGTATTCGCCTTTAACAGGGTTATGAGCCAGGGTGATGGTGTCCATTCCCAGCAGGATGGGATCGGGATACATGCTCCATTTGAATCCGTCGGAAGAATATGCGGCACAGTATGCCGCCCGCCTGGTGTACCATTCAGGGGAGTTGTATTTTACCCTGAGCTTATTGATCGTTTCTTTGCTGAAATCCTCTTTCGAACCAATGGCCTTGTAACGTTTATCAGGATCGGGGTCCTTTTCATCCAGGATGAGACTTGGACTGTGAAAACCGAATAGGTTGATTTTATTGGTTGGGCCCACTAACCCGAGTTCCGGTTTTTGCCATTTTATCCCATCAGCAGATTCTGCATAGCAAGTTTCCTTATAAACATTGTACCACATACGGAACCTTCCCGACTTACCATCCCGGAGTACCGTTCCATAGATCCCGGCATAAGGGATTTGTATCCCCTGGTTTTCGACGAATTCCCAGGGTTTATCACTCTTCAGTACCGGCTGGTCCAGTTTGCAGGCGGCATGGGTTCTTCGCTTAACACCGGAAGAAAAGGCGATCATTTCATCGTCGGCGAAGATTTGCTTTTCCCCGGTTTTTAACGTTGGAATAAGTCCTGAACAAGCAGGATGAATTTTCCCAGGCAAAACTACAAAAACAGGATTTGCAGCGAAAGCCAGCCCAAGTCCGAAACCTGTCCCCCTCCGGATAAAACTGCGTCGTGTAAGTGCAGTACCCATTATTAAATTTTCCAATTTAGAATTAGTTGCTAACGCTGCCCGATTTGTTTGAGCTTTTCGACCGCTTCATCCCAGGCCACTTCATGGGGCATCTTCCGGTTTTGGGAAGCAACAGCCGCCACCACTCCGGCTGCCTCGCCCATAGCCACCGCATTTCCGGTCACCCGGTAACTGGAATGGGCGATAAAATCACCGCTGATACAGCGCCCTGCCATCATCAGTCCATCGACATCTTTGGCAATCAAAGCGCGCAGCGGAATTTCATATGGCTTTGCCGTGATTTTGTTCCCCTGATCATGGACTCCCTTTGAAAGCTGATGGATATCTACACCAAAATTGACTCGGGCAATTCCGTCTTCGAAGGTTGTCCCGTTAAGTATGTCTTCTTCTGATAGGGTATAAATTCCGTGGATCCGCCGTCCCTCACGAATGCCGATTTGCTCGGCAGAAGCGATCACCTGCATGCCTTCCCAGACTCCTCCCAGGCTGCGCAATCCCCGGGCAATATTGAACACCTCACGCCGTCCGTGGATGGTTGCTGCGGTCATGGCATCGGTATCATAAGGTTTTACGCCATATTCATGGTTGACCATCATCAGCACGATATTGTCGCGGACATGGAACAATTTGGCCACGTTGTAAGATGGTTCGATCCCTGCGCGCCTGATTTCGGCTTTAAAGTTTTTATTGGGTTCTCCTCGCCATGACTGGTCGCCGCCATAAAAGCAGATGTACTTTTGCAGCAGGGTGACATCCCGGACGATGGCCAGTGCATTCATAGTCAGGGGTTGACATAAGCCGTCTTCCGGACGGCCAATGTCCCACCCGCAGCCGGAAAGGGCACCGAGGTCACCGTCGCCTGTTGCATCGATGAAAACCTGGGCACGCCAGGCTTCCCTGCCCGATTTGGATTCGGTAATTATGGTCGTTAACCGGTTGTTATCTTTATACGCGGCTACCAATTGGGTCATTAAACGAATTTTAACGCCTGCTTCCATCGACAGATCTTCCAGAAGCAGCTTCATTTCATCGGGTTCATAGACAAAGTTGTCCTTGTCGGTTCCCCTGCGGGCGCCCCTTTCATCCAGTTTTTCGCGGATTTCCTTTGCTATGCCGGGTTTGTCGATGTCGAAAATCCAGGTCAGCAACCCCGAAGTCCAGGTACCGCCCAGACAGCCGTGCATTTCAAAAAGCCGGACGCTGGCACCGGCACGGGCCGCAGTGATGGCCGCCGCAATCCCCGCCGGTCCGCCACCGCATACAATGACATCCACCTCGTCTTTTACAGGTATTTCCCGGGCTGGTTCCGAAAATTGCTTCAGGTCCCCGGAAATTTGAGTATGGGCCTGGTTCTCCAGCCACAAACCGGGAAGTATCATAGCTGCTGCTGCTGACCCGATAAATTTCCGGCGGCTAAATCCCGAAGATAGATTATGAACAGTCTTTAGATTCATGTGCTCTCTTTCAACGATTTGTCAACTAATTAATTAAGAAGTAGGAAAGTATCTCAAATTTTCCAAATTTAATGATTTGGCGGCTAAATGATCATATCCGGACAGCTATTCAGGAAGTTCACATAAAAAATATGCCATTCCGTTGAATCTTTGGGTTTGACAGGCTGGTATGAACCGACTCCGCTGTGATGGATTGCCTGGATTCCATAATTTTTAGGTTTACCCTTGCCTCGTAAAAATTCTTCGATTCAAATGCCAAGAGAATGGCCGGTAAAATGTCACTTTGTTTTACCGGCCCCCTCACTTTTAATTAATTTGTTTAATTCAGATCAATACAATATTTGACACTTGATCTTCAGTCCACTGCTTTTTCAGTTCCCGTTGCGATTGACATCCCACCATAACGGAATGGTCTCCAAATTTTGTCCGCCAATGAGTTCAATGGCTTTATTGACCTCATCCGTATTGGAACTCGATTCTGCTGTAGTAGAAGGCAGACGGGTTACAATCTGTCCTTTTGAAGGAAGAGCATTTCCGTTGGCTGAATATTTTTTAGCATAGATTTTAGGTAAACGGGTTCTGCGGTATTCAGCCCATGCTTCAAAGCTGATCGGCCATAAAGCCAACCATTTCTGAGTCATGATCTGTTCTTATTGTTTCGTTTTGTCTGATGAAAATTTAACCGGTATATCGGTCATTGCCGGATCCATTATACGGGTAATTATCAGGCGCCATCTTCTCCCAGTGATAGAAACTATTGCGCTTACGCTTTAATTTTTTGAGGGTTTTAATATCCGTTTTTAACCTTTGCCGCATTTAAATCATATTTTCTAAGTTAAGCAGCGGAATCCCAGTTTTTTTTAAATACTGAAAATTCAGATTGGATTTGTTCTGATAATAACAGCCATTTTTCGAACTCTTCCAGCTCCTGTCGGGAAGCATTTTCATTCAATAATTTGGGAAAAAATCTTTTCCCTTGTTTTCTCCCTGGTCCATGTCTTTTTCATTCACGTAAATGACGACAGAGCACCTGTCTTCCGTGACAAACAAGGCATTTTTATTTAAAAAAAGTTCAGAATAAGAACCAGGGTGATAAGATAGTCGTGAAGACTGTCTCTTAACTTGCACAAAGCCCGGTGGACTTTGGTATCGACCGTATTTTCGGAGATATGGAGCTTTTGAGCGATCTCCCTGTATTTCAAGTTGTCAAAACGGCTGAATTTAAATATTACCTTACATGGATCGGGCAGCCGTTCAATGCTTTCCTCCAGCTTTTTCAGCAGCTCGGAAAATTCCAGTTGGAACCATTTAAAGGGTGAGGAGGTGTGCTATTGTCAGAGATAAACCGTTCCTTTACTTTGACATACTTCAGGTAATCGAGACAGGCATGATGAACCGATTGAAACAAATAGGAACTGAATGAGGTATGAATGGTGAGCCGGTTGCGATTTACCCAGATATCTGCAAATAATTCCTGAACAATATCCTCTGCCGTAATCTGATCGTGAATAAGGTTAGCCGTATAATTGCAAAGTTGTGCGTAATAATCTACTAAAAGAAGATCAAAGGACTTTACTTTACCCCTTTTTATGCCGAATAATATTTCATAGTCGGTTTCTCTCATCCAAGAAAAACTAAACAATAAGGCAGTGTTTCAGTTCTAAAGCTAATAAAATAAATCACAAAGCAGATTTTACCGGCTTCGAATACTGACAGAGTAAGGCTTGTTTGATCTAGTTTTGTTGATCACCATGCAACCACCAGGGTTCCTGTGACATTTTCGACCACAAAATATTTTCCCGTTTTTCCATCGCTTGCCTGAAACGATACCTGTCCGGTTTTCCATGGATAATCGGCATTTACATAAGCATGAAACGTTTGTGGGGTAACCTCATCTCCGGGATAAATTCTGACAGTGGCATTTTTTAAGCCGGTTACCTGAAACCGCTTTGAAATGCCAACCTGCCCTGAATGCAATTCCCGGCAAGCAACAATTCCTTCGTTTTGTTCCAAAAAAATACGGCACTCGCGGTTCCATGCCGTAGGCATGATATAGGATGAATTTCCATTTTCGAGTATGGTTTCCAACCCTAACAAAAGAGGTGCTCCTTGGGGCATTTTAAACCGAAGTTTAGCCGTGTTTCCCGGACAGTATCCTGAAAAAATAAACGCATTATCCGAGCGGGAGATGGTCAGCACCGGATTTTTCACCGTAGGATTTAGCTTATCCACCCAACAATTGAATCCGAATTCGCGCAATACATACCTCGCCAATATAGGTCCGGTGAACCATTTTGACGGATTATCGGGAGTCAGCAAACGTCCTCCGGTAAAACTGCATGAATTGGTACCGCGCAAATAGACCACTTTCCCACCCTGCCATTCGGTCTGGCAGCGTACCCAGGCAATATCACGCATGGCTCCTGACTGTTCGATTTCAACCAATCTTCGGGTGGCGCTGTCTTTCGGATTTTTAATTACCGTTCTTATCCCTCCTGAAGAAAGCAGTGAACGGTGGTTCAGCACTTTCGGGTATGCTGTTTCGAGCCTGTCGGGCATGTAGTCTGAAAGTAGGTTGAACTCGCCTTCCAGCGGGATTTCGTTTTTCAGATTCAGAAAATCAGTGAATAATTCGCCGGAATGGTCAACAGGGCCAAACACAATCAACTTTCCACCATTTTCGACATACTTCATCAATACCTTTTCCAGCAATGAACCGGCTTCCGGGGCAATGGTCATCAGGATGGATTCTCTGAAAAAATCAGGCTTTTGTGCGATGACCGACAGGAAGGAGGTGGTCGAAATCACGGTATTCAGCGGCAAGCCATTATTAATAGCCTGTCTGACAAACCAATCGCCATAATAAATTTCAGGCAAGCGATCTTTGAATTTGTGCGCCCATTCGTGATATTCATCGAACGGATAAACCCAGACCAGCGGGCCAGGAGCAGTAGGCGCATCCATCCGGGCTTTCAGGATATGCGGGGTCACCTCGTTGGGGACCTGCACCGGCATATTGCCATAGGTATCATCAATCGTCAGAAAATTCAACTGAGTCGGGATATCAATATTTCCGTCCTTGTCGATCCGGCAAACCGACATCGGGATATAAATATCGTGCGGTTCGCGGCCGTAACGATCGAGCCAGGGGCTGTTGAGCCACCATGGGTCGTGCGTGTAATAACGAAACGGGAACCGATTGTCGGGCAATTCAGCCATGCGTGACATATAACCGACCATTTCAAGGCCAAAATCGCCATCAATTGCAGCCCAGGGAGAATTAGGCGGAGGAAGCATATTGAACTTTCCGTTGTAAATGTTTTTTAAATCGACGGCATCACGGGCCAGATCTGCTCCAACCGATAAGTTTGTTCCGCGTGTTTGTATGGGAATTTCAGGACATTCTTCCCTGAAAAGTGTCCAAAAATCGTGGATCTTTTCGGTTGCACCTTCCAGTTTCTCCTGATCGAATGATTTGCCGTTGAAAATCGCCCCTGTGGCCGACCAGCCTTCATAACCAAAACCAAAGCCGTTGCTGAACCAGATAAAATCGAAGCCCATATCAGTTAAAAAATGCTGGCATTGCCGGCCAAAGAACGTACCGAAAGGGGTATTGTCTGGAATTCCTTCCGGGAAACCGGCATATGACGCGCTGTCGGCCTTCAATACGGAATAACAGTTTACAAAGGTTTTGTGACCCATCGCATTGCCGCCCAAAATCTCCGTGTGTTTTTTATATTTGAACTCTGATTTGGCAAATTCAGGCCCCA
>CAYWTT010000028.1:0-16748 GCA_964461245.1 uncultured Prolixibacteraceae bacterium
TCTGGCCGAAACGGATGTGCTGGTCATTGGGGGAGGCCCTGCCGGAGCTGCGGCTGCCATTGCTGCCAGTCGTACCGGAGCTGAAACCTACCTGGTAGAGCGTTATAACCATTTGGGCGGTTTGTGGACAGGAGGTCTGGTACTGCCTCTTCTTGCCACCCACGCCATCGACAGACATAAAAAGCATCAGCAGGTCATCCACGGCATTGGCGGAGAGATGGCTAAAAGGCTGAAAGAGATGGGGATGGCTATCAGCGAGGTCAATCCGGTGATCGATCCCGAGGCCGGAAAATATGTACTGGACGAAATGATCCGGGATTCCGGGGTTAAGATGCTTTATCATACCTGGGGTGCCCAGGTGATCATGGACGGGAATACCATCAAGGGGGTTTTCATTGAAAGCAAATCAGGCAGGATGGCCGTGCTGGCCCGGGTGGTGATCGACTGCACCGGTGACGGCGACATCTTCCACTGGGCCGGAGAACAGTACGACCTGATGAAATATCATATCGGACTGAATCACCGTTTAGGCAATGTGGACCGTGTGGACCTCCAAAAGGCCGGAAAGACAAAGCTAAAAATTGGTGAACCAACCCCGATACCCAGTGTGAACTGGGTGAATATGCACGGGCAGGATGATCAGGACGGTGTGGACATGGTGAACCTTTCGCGCCTGCAGATGGATTACCGTCGCGAAATCTGGGATAACGTGCAGAAAATCCGTCAAACCCCCGGATATGAGCAGGTATTCCTCGTGGACACGGCTTCACAACTGGGCGTCAGGATGTCACGGATCGTTGATGCTGAATACAAACTTACCCTGGAAGATACAATGACCCACAAAAGATTCGATGATGTGATCGGGGTCAGCGGCGCATGGACCACCATGCTGTATAAAGGTAAAAAGGTTCCAAAGTCAGAACGTCCCTGCTGGCAGATTCCATACCGTTCGCTGGTTCCCAAGAAAACCGACAACCTGCTGGTGGCCGGTCGCTGTTTCTGTTTCGAAAGGGAACTGGTCGAAGATACCCGGATCATAGGTACCTGCCTGGTTACCGGACACGGTGCCGGGGCTGCTGCCGGACTGGCAGTGAAAGAAGGTCAGCGGGTAAGGGATTTAGATACCGTAAGGTTGAAAAAGCTGCTCACAGAGCAAGGCGCATGGCTTGGCTGACCAATACAGCCCGGCGTATAAAGCTCCGGAACCTCTCGGCATTCCTGGCCATCCTCCTGGCCATTCCGCTGGGATGGAAAGGGCTGACCGGTTTTTACACCTGGCTCAGTCCTTTCATTATGCTGAACTCGGTTTTTGCATTGAAATCGGTGGTCTGGCTCAACAGCCTGGCATTGGCCATCCTGATCCTCGCTTTTTTCCGGAAGCGCTGGTTCTGCCGCAATATTTGCCCGGTTGGATGGAGTTGCGACCTGATATCCGACTGCAGCCGGTGTAAAAACTTTTCTGTCAGAGCTATCCCTCCCGTCGGAAAATGGCTGGCGCTGATTTCCATCTCTGCATCGCTGGCAGGAATCCCTCTTTTCATCCTGCTCGATCCCATGTCGGTTTTTAACGGATTCTTTTCCGTTCTCTCAGGCAACTTAAGTACCGTTGGAATTCTATCGCTTCTGGGATTGCCGCTTTTACTGACTTTGCACCTGTTTCTCCCCGGAATTTGGTGCGCCCGACTTTGCCCCCTGGGTGGGCTTCAGGATGAACTTTCGGAAATAAAAAATCTGCTGCAAAAAAATCAAAATAAAGAGAAGGACGGGATCAGACCAGACAGCAGGAGAAGACTTTTTCTGGCATCGGGCGCGGGACTGGTAGCAGGATTTTTGACCGACCGGATATTGCCTGCAGAGGGAAACAATTTCCTACGGCCGCCGGGTGCAGTTCCCCCAAAATTGTTCAATATAATCTGCCTCCGCTGCGGCAACTGCATCAAAGCCTGTCCGACGGGTATCCTCAGCCATCAGACCGGCTCAGGAGATGCCATGGCATGGCTGGTTCCCGAAATCATTTTTGATAAAGGGTATTGTCTGGAAAGCTGCAACCTTTGCAGCCGCATTTGTCCCAGCGGAGCCATCACGCTCTTCAGTCCCGGTGCCAAGAGTCAGCTGAAAATCGGGTCAGCCAGCGTAACCCTGGGAAAATGTCTGCTGACCGGGAACTCCGAATGTGACCGGTGCAAAACAGCCTGTCCTTACGAAGCAATCACCATTGAACCGGATGGAGAAAGCCTGCAGATGCGGCCGGTCGTTGATCCGGATAAATGCAACGGATGCGGGGCCTGTGCCGTGATTTGTCCTCCCGGAACCATCCGGATAATTCCTGTGTAAATCATTAAAGATGCAAATAAACTTCACCTTTTTAACTGAAAGAATTGATTTTTCATGCATTTTTATCTGTTTGGGTAAACCGGATTTCTTCCATTCTTTATAAATTTCCGGACTGAATCTACAATATTAAATTATAGTCTCATGATACGAATAATTTTTATGTTACCGGCCTGCTTGATTCTCTCGGGTCTTTTACAGGCACAGCCCGGCCACAATTCATTGCCATATAATATTGAAAGGGAAAAAGTTCTATATACGATCGGGTATGCCCATCTTGATACGGAATGGAACTGGGACTACCCGACCACCATTAACGTATGCATCAAAAATACCATGGAGGAGAACTTCAGGTTATTTGAAAAGTATCCTGATTACGTCTTTAATTTCACCGGGTCACGACGCTACAAAATGATGAAAGAGTATTATCCCGCAATGTATAGTAAAGTGATTGACTATGTAAAACAGGGTCGCTGGTTTGTTTCCGGTTCATCGGTGGATGAAGGAGAAGTCAACGTATCTTCCCCTGAATCCGTCATCAGGCAGGTACTTTACGGCAATGACTTTTTCCGAAAGGAATTCGGAAAAGAAAGTACCGATTACATGTTGCCCGATTGCTTCGGCTTTTTATCGAACCTGCCCACCATCTGGAATCATTGCGGACTATTGGGTTTTTCCACCCAGAAGCTGACCTGGAATTCAGCTTCGGGATTGCCTTTTAACGTGGGCGTCTGGAATGGTCTTGACGGAAAGGGTATCATTGCCGCCCTGAACGCCACCGATTACACCGGACATGTAGTACCCCGGCTGGATAAAGACAGCGTATGGAACGCCCGGTTGGAAGAGAATCAAAAGAAATACGGTTTTTCATTCGATTACCGGTATTACGGAGTGGGTGATGAAGGAGGCGCTCCCAGACCCAATGACGTAAAAAATGTGATGAGCAGCCTTCAAAATCCCGATTCGAAATTCAAAGTCATATTGACTTCATCCGATCAGATGTATAAGGACATAACTCCTGAAACAAGAGGAAAGCTTCCGGTCTATTCCGGAGACCTTTTATTGATCGAGCACAGTGCCGGTTCGCTTACCTCGCAGGCCTTTATGAAACGGTGTAACCGGAAGAACGAACTGCTTGCCCTTTCCGCTGAAAAAGCGGCTTCCATTGCTGACTGGCTCGGTGGTGCAGCTTATCCCTATATAAAATTGAATAATTCATGGGATCTAGTCTTGGGCAGCCAGTTTCATGATATTCTGCCCGGAACCAGCATCCCCAAAGCTTATGATTATGCCTGGAACGATGAATTTGTAGCGGCAAATGGCTTTTCCGAGGTGCTGAAGAATTCTCTGAAGGTGATTTCGCACGGACTCAACACCATGACAAAAGGCCGTCCATTGGTTGTCTATAATCCGGTGGCAACCGGGAGGGAAGATGTGGTAACTGCCGAACTGACCTATGATCAATTGCCGGAGAACATCAAAGTATTCGATAAAACCGGCAAAGCTTTACCCACCCAGGTGATTGAACGCAAAGACGGCAGATTAAAATTTATCTTCCTGGCAAGGCTCTCTTCTATGGGTATTGCAGTTTTCGACGTGCAGGAAATCCATGAAAAAACTACTCCGCATCCCCGTTTATCTGTAAACGGTCAAACCCTGGAAAATGATTATTACAAGGTCAGAGTCGGTTCCTCCGGAGATATCGAAAGTATTTATGACAAAAAAACGTTGAAAGAGCTGCTGTCAAAACCGGCACGACTTGAATTCCTGAAAGAAAACCCAGCAGGTTGGCCTTCATGGAATATGGACTGGAAAGACAGGCAAAATCCACCCATCGACTTCCTGGATAAAGGAGCTTCAGTGTCTGTGGCAGAAGATGGTCCGGTTCGTGTTTCTCTTCTGGTTAAACGGTCAGGAAGGAATTCTGAAATCGAGCAAATGATCAGTCTTGCAGCCGGCGAGGCTGGAAAGCGGATTGAAATAAGCAATAAAGCAGACTGGCAGTCGAGGGAGGTTTCCCTCAAAGCCTCATTCCCCTTAACCGTCAGCAACGAAAAGGCAACCTACAACCTGGGGGTGGGCACCATTCAGCGTTCAAACAACAACCGGGTGAAATTCGAAGTACCCTCTAAAGAATGGTTTGACCTTACCGATGGAAGCGGATCGTATGGCGTTTCCATTCTGGAAGACTGCAAATATGGTTCCGATAAACCTGACGATAATACGTTGAGACTCACCCTGCTCTTTACGCCAGGAGTCAGCAAAACGTACGACTGGTGCTGGTACCAGGGCACACAGGACTGGGGCATTCATAAAATGAAGTATGGTATTTACGGACACAAGGGCGACTGGAGGGATGCCCAGTCATACTGGCAGGGAAAATTCCTTAACGAGCCGCTGGTTGCCTTTGAAACCCCAAAACACGACGGAAATCTGGGGAAAGAAATCTCCCTGATTAAAACCAGCACTCCCCAGGTTGGAATTATGGCCTTCAAAAAGATGGAAGAGCATGATTATTACCTTGTTAGAGTCAATGAATTAAATGGAATTGACACCAAAGCGGTATCTCTGGATTTCCCCGGTGAAATTGTGGATGCCTATGAAGTAAACGGTCAGGAAAAAAAGATCGGACCGGCTGATTTCAGGAACGGCAACCTGAATTTTGACCTCTCCCATTACACCATCCGAAGTTTTGCCGTTAAATTTGAGCCGGCAAAAAACAGGGTGGCTATTCCTTCACAGGTTGAATTGGCACTGCCGTTTAATGCAGATTTCATCAGTTTTGATGAAAACCGGCACGACTGCAACAACGGCAGGGGCGGCCTCAGTTATCCGGCAGAATTGATCCCCCGGGAAATCGTCAGCGAAGATATCCGATTTAAAATGGATCAGACCGCCGACCAGCTGAATAATGCGGTTATTGCCGATGGCCAGACCATCGATATCCCTGCCGGGGATTATTCCAAAATGTATATTTTGGCAGCTGCCGATGGAGATACACAGGGTGATTTCATTGTAGACGGGCGACCTTTCAGTTTGAACATCCAAAACTGGAGAGGATACATCGGCCAGTTTTATAAAAGGAACCTGAACGATGCAGACCATAGCTTGCTCAATATTGAAAGTCCTTATCTGAAAAGCGGCAATATTGCCTGGTTCGCATCGCATTCCCATAAATCATATCCAACCGCCAACCAGGCCTACCAGTATTGTTATCTGTATAAATATATGATTCCTCTGCCCCCGGGCGCAAAAAAAATAACACTCCCTGTAAATAAAAAGATCAGAATCCTCGGAGCTACCCTGGTAAAAAACAGTCCGGAAGAGATCCGCTTATCGCTTCCCCTGTTTGACGATTTTGCAAACAGCCCATCTGTTCAGATCAGGAAATAATACTTTGCGCATCCAACCGGATCATGCCACTACGCTAAATGCCAAATTCCACAAAGGTTAAATTGCCGGTATAACTGCCGGAGATTTTTAATCCGTTGATATCTGTGCAATCGAAGGATATGACGTACTCACTTCCGTTTTTCACCACGGTCACGCTCCCCTCTTTCAACGCGATTCTGGAATTCACATAATTCATGTATTTGGTCATCACCTCAGGAGCCGGATGATTAAAATCCACATGAGCCCAGTCGATATCCAGATCGGCATTTAAGCAGTAACTGGTCGGGTCATTCATGCTTTTCAAAGCCGTGACATACTGATCAGAAGGCCCCATGGTAAAGGTCATGTCTCCGTCTTTCACCATCCCACTACAGTCCACATCGTCAACAAAAGTGTACTTCCCGGGTGTCAGACTGTTGTTTTTATTAAACAGATTGAAGATCAACATATGCCCTTTCCCGTAAGGCAGCAAGGCAAATCCCCCGCCACTGATATCCAACCTGCTGATGGTTATATCCGAGGTCAGATAAATCCCGTGTGCATATATATCACGATTACCACAATCCAGTTCACTGAACCATACATTAAATCCCTTATTCAGGGGATATTCGATATGATTGACCATGAAAGAGTTTCCCGATTCAAAAACGCCGACAAATGAAAAATGCGCGATATCAAAAACCAGTTCATGGTTAACCTGATCAATTTCAGGAACGAGGATCTCATATCCGCTTACAGGATCCCAGTGCAAAATGCGGATATTATTCACATTGATAAACAGTGCCGGATCAAAGGTGATCCTGACCGTGACCGGCTCCTGAAATGTAATGTCGTCAGGCAGCAGGGAATACACCGGACCTTTCAGTTGTACGGCAAGGTCACCGGGCAATGTAAAATCGGTCGTTTCAAGGGCACTCAGGATCTTTCTCCCGGAAACGGATCCGGCAGGGAGCAAAATGCTTAACAATCCATCATCACTGGTTAGAGACCCCCCATTTTCACCGACAATTGCCCTTCCCGGCTTTAAATAACCTTCGATCCGGATATCCAGAAAACTTCCCGGGATCCCCCTGACTTCCACCTCAATTTCAGATGCGGCTGTCAAACCGCTAATTTCTTTAGACAATGAAGTCACCTTCTGAGAAAAATCAGAAACGCCGAAAATCTGCTTCCCGTCTATTTTGATGATGGCACTGGATACCATCCCGGAAATTCCGTCCCCGTTCCGGACATGAAGGATGAAGATGGGTTCAAAACAGGCCAGATCTTCACTTCCGATCATCATCCTCACCAGGGCAGGATCCCCTGTGTTCCGGATAAACCTTTCCTGCCCCCAGAAAACCACAGTTCCCTCATTCAGGACCGATCCAGCCTTTAACTGGGCATTTTCTGCCGTAAATTCCGCTGATTTCTGACAGGATTGCATTACGACGGAAAAAATAATCGTAAATAGTAATCCAAAGGTTTTTGTTTTCATAAGTTCAGTGTTTTAAGTGTTAATATGGTTAAAATTGTATAGTTAAATCCCTCAATGATTGTTCGTATAAAAATATAAAAAACATTTCAAAATTACATCTGTTCCTTTTCTATGAAAAAATACCGAAAGTATCTTAAAACTGAAAAAGAATGCCCTGAATCTCCAGAAAGCAAATGGATCTGTGCAATGAATCCCCACTTTATATTTGGTAAATATTAATTTAATTTAGAAGGTTTGTTCAATAGAGAATTATGAAAGTGAAAATTCTTCTGATTTCTATAATTATTTTATCAGACCTTGTCATTTCATGCCATCAGGATGAGGAAGAATTGCCCAATCCCTTTACCGACAAACGGGATGGACATCAGTACCAGTGGGTGAAAATCGGTGATCAGATCTGGATGGCCGAAAACCTTGCATATCTTCCTTTTTTCATCCAATACCGGCCCGGTTCTGATTTAGATCTACGCTGTTTTGTTTATGGGTATGAGGGGAATGAATTTTCTGAAGCAAAAGCCTCCCCGAATTTCAAAACATATGGTGTGTTGTACAATTGGCCCGCTGCCATGAATGGTGAAAACAGCAGCAGTAAAAGTCCGAGCGGAGTGCAGGGTATATGCCCCGAAGGCTGGCATTTACCCAGCGATGCAGAATGGGTAATCCTGGAGGATTATCTGATTCATGTCGGGTATGACATGGGAAATTCTTCCGGAAAAAACATAGTAAAGTCTTTGGCTTTGAAAGAGGGATGGCTTGAAAGTTCAAGATATGGCGCAGCTGGCAGTACCGATCATCCGCAGATCAGGAACATCACCGGCTTCAGCGCCAAACCGGGCGGATTTTGTGACAATCTCGGACATTTTGAACAGGCAGGCATGACTGGCTGCTGGTGGTCAGCCACGGTATATGGTGGAACAGAAGCATGGTGTCGGCATATATATTATAATAATTCTTATATAAACAGATTCAGCAACAAAAGAGGCAACAGCTTTTCAGTGCGTTGCATTAAAGATTGAAGGCACCTGGTAAAACGCGGTTATTTCACTGCTTTAAAACTGAAATGATCCAATGTGAAAATACGGGATCCCTTCCCGGAGAATCTGAAATAAATATCCTGTTTCCCGCTGACCTCCTTCAATTTACAAGAAAACACAGCTTTCCGTTTCTTTGAATTTACCTGTGTCTTCCCCAGAAGTTCCCCCGATAAGCTGCCCGACCGGATTTCAATCGTACCATCATCCGAAATGTCGGAAAGCGTTGCGGAGAAAATCCGTTCCTGCTTGTCTCCGCCGAAATCCACATTGGAGAATTTTATCCAACTGTTGTTCCCGATGTTTCCAAGCCTGAAACCGGTATCTGACGATCCCTGTTTGATGATCTCTTCCGACTTTTCTGAATACCATTCGGCCTGAATTTCAGGCCAGGAGGCGTCATACTGGCCCACCCCGGTATCAAAATGTTTCTCCAGGAAACCGGTATCGGTCACGATCTTTCCGTCATCCCCGATGTGACAATACGAAATGATACATTCCCGGTATTTGAATCCCTGCCTGAGGTAATAGGTCCAGATATGGTAAAACTGGCCCTTCCACCAGAAAAAACTTCCGTGTGCATACTCGTCCAGGTGACAGCCATTACCCACCGCACCCACGCACTGATAGGGCCCGTACACGTTTTTCGAAACTGCATAATCCCTTCCCCAGCTCAGATAATAACGATCTTTGAATTTAAAAATGTAATTCTTATCCATCCATTCGGGCGCTTTTTCCCATTCCTCGCCGACAATGGTTATGGGTTTTGGGCTTTCGGCCAGTGAAACCATGTCGTTGTTTAAACGGGCTATGTGGTAACCACCGCCTGCTTTATCGCCATATACGATGTAAGCGGTTTTATCCGGGTTATCATCGGTCAGTATGGTAGGATCATGCATCGGTGCGACCAGCGGCTTTCCCAGGGCATCACGATAAGGCCCGCCGGGTTTATCGGCAACCATTACGCCAATGCTCCGTTTCTGGTCTGAGAAATAAAAGTAGAATTTCCCGTTCCGGTAGGCTGCATCTCCTGCCCAGCAATCGGTGCTGTTTTCACCCATATAGTTATTGCGGGGTGAAATGACACACGCCGGTTTCCAGTTCACCAGATCAGTGGAAGAAAACACCCGCCAGTCTTTCATAATCCAGGTGGGATCACCGGGGCTGTCATCGTGACCGCTGAAAAGATACACCGTATCCTTAAACACCCGGATATGGGGATCAGACATGCCGATGCCCCTGATCAGCGGATTATCGGCCTCAGCCCATTGAAAGAAGAGTAATCCTGAAAACAGCATTCCAAAAAACCGGTTCCTTTTCATCTTTAGGTCCAATTATCACATCCCTCCGCTCAGATCAGGAGAATTCCTGACCAGCTAAGGTAAGCGAACTTTCAGGAAGCGAATATAAAAAAAGATGTTTCCTTTTTGTGTGCATAATTTCTGAGACTCTTCATCAAACATTCAACCTATGGAAGGCCTGATTGTGCCTTTCAGAATTGATCAGGGTGACCGAAATTTTACAACAAAGGTCAGACTGATTTGTTAAAATGCCAGATTCAGTCGCAGATAGGCGTTACGGCCGGGTTCTATGCTGATGCTTCCCCGGTTGGTGGAAAGATGATTGGTATAGCTGCGATCGGTTAGGTTATCGATGCCTGCAAATATCTGCAAGCGGACCGGTCCCAGCCTGATCCTGGAAGAAGAAAGCGCCAGGTCAAGGCGGGTATACCCGTCGGTTACCCTTTCCCCTTCCGCGATCTTTTCCTGACGGGCGGCACTCACCAGGGTGATCTCTGCCGATCCTGTCCCGGGCTGGGTGTAGCGCACCCCCACCCTTCCGTTCAGCGGAGGGATACGGGGCAGGTCGGCATCGGCTTCTGTATCCTTTCCCCGCACGAAAGCCCCGTAAGCAAACAAAACCACATCGGCCCAGACATTATACTGCAGTCCGAAATCAGCCCCGTACAGAAGGGCTTTGCTCACATTCGCATTGATCAGGGCAGGGATGGTGTCTGTAGTACCTTCTGATACTCCCGTATTCAGGGTATAGATGAATTCTCCCGGTGTCTCGACAATCATGCCCGAGATCCTGTTGACAAAGCCGTTTACCTGCAGGTTTAACCTGGGCTTCCAGATCCGCAGTCCCAGGTCGGCTGAATACCCGCTTTCAGGCTGGAGATCCGGATCTCCCAACCTGACATAATTCCCCAGGTCGATGTATTTAAAGAGTTCCTCAATAGAAGGAGCCCTGAATGACCGGGCCAGGTTCAGGGAAAGATCCGTTTCACCGTTCAACCGGCAGAGTATCCCGGAATTGGCGCTCCAGGAAAAACTGCCGGCATCTCCTTTTTCAAAGGTGATGCGCTGGTTGGGGGGGGTATCGTTCCTGACTCCGTTGACGATGAGGTAATCCAAATCATATCCGATGTCATTTCTTACCCGGATGCCATCGATCCTGGCTCCTGATAGCAGGATAAGCCTGCCGCCCAGTATACGGGCCTCGTCCTGGACGAATATTCCCGTACTGGTGAAGGAAGACTCCGGGATCGGGGTTTCCCCGCGAACCAGCAAATTGGTTTTAGCCACTTCTCCTGCAGCATTGATCACTTCGCTCCGGATGTATTTTGTCCGCTCTGTTCTGACGGTCCGCGACCATACGTCGGTCCCGGCGATCAAAGTATTTTTCTCATTGAGTTCCCATGTGCTTTGCAGCTGTCCCCCGTGCATCAGATGATTCCCAATGGGAATGACCAACTCCGGGGTAACCCGCTGTATGCCTGCAGGAATTTTGGTTTCAGTCACCGTGTTGGGGATCATGGAAACATCCCGTTGTATGTATTGGGTGAAATAATTGATTTTCAGGGAGGAAAGCTTAGGCATGACCTTAATAATCTCATATCCCACAGAGAACAGATGCCGGTTGATCCCTGTATAGGTTGCCGTTGCCGGACCAGGAAAAGCTTCACCCCCGGGAATGCCCACATCGGTTGACCAGTTGTTCTGATACTGTATCCTGACGACATGATTGGGAAGCGGTTTGAATCCAGCTTTGACAGTGAAATTGTCGGATGTGAACCGGCTGTTCGGTAGGATGCCCTCTGGTGTCCGGATATCACCGGCTTTATTGTGTGTCCCGCTCAGCCTGAGATACCATTTATCCCCCCCTGCATGGATATCGGCATGCCCGGTGAAGAGGCGATTGGCCGAAGAAAAACCTGAAACGGCATTTCCGGAAAGGTACGGTTTGTGGGCAAAATGCCCGTCTTTGGTGATGATGTTGACAATACCTCCCATAGCCCCGGTACCATACAGTGAAGACTGCGCACCCTTTAACACCTCGACCCGTTCAATGTCGTTCACATCAATCATACTGAAGGATGCGGTCAGGTCGGTAGCTGTTTCAACCCGGTGCCCGTCAACCAGGGTCACCAGCCGGTTTTCACCCAATCCCCTGATGTTGATGTTGGTGGCCCACACCCCGTCACTGCCCATTGAAATGCCCGGCTCAACCGCCAGAACATGAGAAAGGGTCTGCGCGGAAAGCCTGTCGAAATCTCCCGATCCGACGACCGCCATGGGAGTGGGCACCTCCCTTACCCTGCGATTAACCCTCAGACTGGATACCTCTATTTCTCCCAGCGGGATCGGCTTCCGGATCAGGGAATCCCGAACGGATTCCGGGGAGTTGAAATCCTGCCCTGATGTGTTCAGAGAACAAAAAAAAGCGTATAATGCCAGCAAAAACCTGAATCTATTCATTCCTGGAATTCTTTAAAAGCACCGATTTAACCTGAATACCCTTCAAACGGCCCAACTGGCCGGTAAGAGATCCGATCTGATCCGTGGTACCTTCAAGAACCAGAGAAATCAAACTCAAGCCATTGCTGCGGGGCAGGCCCTGGCGTCCTAAAACAATGTGGGAATGAGCGGAGATAATCTCGTTCAACAAATGTATACTTTCACGCTCTTCGATAAGAATCAATGCTGTTCCTACTCTCTTTTCCATCAGTCTGCCTCCGGATAAGATCTTTAATTGAATCTGCTATCCTTGACCGGGATAATAATTCAGGTCGCAGTATTAAACAGATCGTTTGTTATTTATACTGCAAGTCTATTAATTTTGTTACGGATTAACAAACAACAGACTTTAAAATCATCCGGAATATGTTAAGAAACACACTTTGGATGTGGCTGTGGCTGACCTTGTTTTCGGGTGGATGTCGGAACGGAGTACCGGAAAACCGGTATACGATCGCCACCCTGAAAGGTCCTTCCTCCATGGGGATGATCCGGCTGATCGACAGCCTGGACAATCTGAAACACAGTGAAGTCAGGGTAAAGATCCTCAATGAACCTCTTCAGGTGCGGAAAATGATGATCGACGGAACGGCTGACTTTGCCATTCTTCCTTCCACCATGGCGGCCATCATTTACAACAAGGGGCTTGATTACCGGTTAGTCGCCATACCGGTTTGGGGCACCCTTTACCTTATAGGGAACAACTCCTCCATTGCCCGATGGGAAGATCTGAAAGGTAAAAGAGTCTTCCTGATGGCCAGGGGAATGACCCCCGATATTCTTTTCCGCTACCTGCTTCAAAAGAATGGGCTGAACCCTGACCGGGACCTTACTCTCGATTACAGTTTTCCGACCCACATCGACCTGGCCAATGCCATTAACGCTGGTCAGGCCGGCCTGGCCGTGATATCCGAACCTGTGGCCAGCCTGGCTATAAAAAACAACCCTACACTGAACCGTATCTTCTCACTGACCGATGAGTGGGAAAAATTAGAAGACATTCCGATCGCTGAGACCGCATTTATGGCCAGCAGCACCGTCATTAAGAACAACCCGATTATGGTGGAACAGATCCTTTCAGCTTATGAAGCCTCCACCCGGTGGGTGAACCAGTATCCCGACAGCGCCGCCGCGCTGATCATCAAACACGGGATCCTGCCCGATCGTGAAGCTGCGGTGGATGCTATTCCGCGATTAAATCTTAAATTTGTGAAGGCAGAAACCGTGAAAGGACAAATAGAAGCCTATTTCACAGTTTTTTATATGATGAATCCTGACGTTATCGGTGGGAAAATTCCGGATGAAGATTTCATTTACAAATAAGCAATTTTGGAGGATCGCCTCGGTAGTTTTTATAATGGCCGTCTGGAAAATCCTTTCCCTGATTTTCAGTTCCGATTTTGTACTCCCCTCTCCTGAAAAGACTTTGGTGACCACCCTGGGTCTCTTCAGTGAGAAACACTTTCTGGTCATCGTCGGATCAACGGTGATGCGTAGTCTGGCCGGATTTACCCTGTCCGTCATCCTGGGAATCGGATTAGGAATCATTGCCGGAACCCATCCGCCTTTTAATGCTTTTCTTCAGCCCATTTTGATCACCATCCGGTCCATTCCGGTCATTGCACTGATCCTGCTGGCGCTGATCTGGCTCAATCCAGGATCAGTGCCCGTTTTCATTGCCATTCTCACCATGTTCCCGTTCATCTGTATCAATGTGATTGACGGTATCAAAAGTGTGGATCCTGATCTTACCGAAATGGCCAGATTTTACCGGGTCGGCAGGTCCAGAATCCTCAGGGAGTTATATTTCCCCGCGATCATGCCGTTCATCATCAGCGGTGCCTCAAGCGCCATGGGAATCGGGTGGCGGGCCATCATCACCGGCGAAGTACTTAGCCAGCCGCTATATGGCATGGGAACATGGATGCAGGGAGCCCAAACCTTCTTAAATGTGGACGCTGTGATTGCCTGGACGATCCTGGCGGTGATCATCAGCTTCGGATTCGAAAAGACCATCCGCTGGGGCGAACGGAAACTCACTGCCTGGAAATTCTGAATATGAAGCTGGAACTGGAAAATATCTGCATTGATTTCCGCGAAATCGCCCTGTACAGGGATTTTAGCATCGGCTTTGATGAAGGAAAGATCACCTGCATCCTTGGCCCTTCGGGTTGCGGCAAGACGACCTTGCTGAACATCATCGGGAATATCGTTAAGCCCGACCGGGGTAATCTTTCCGGATTCGAGGGTAAAATCATCTCCTACATTTTCCAGGACCCGCGATTACTGCCCTGGAAAACAGTAAAAGGGAACATAGAATTTGTCCTAGGAAAAGAAATCCCCCCAGAGGAGAGGGAACAGCTGGCTGACCACTTTATCCGGCTGGTGGAGCTGGATGATTTTGCCGGCTATTATCCCTCAAAACTAAGCGGCGGTATGCGTCAGCGGGTTTCCATTGCACGCGCTTTTGCCTATTCCTCGGATATCATTCTGATGGATGAACCCCTTAAAGGACTGGATATCAAACTCAAATTAAACCTGATTAAAACCTTCTCCCGGATCTGGGAGAAGGATAAAAGAACCGTGATTTTCGTCACCCATGAGGTGGATGAAGCATTGCTGCTTGGCAATGAGATCATCGTTTTAAGCAAACCCCCTGCAGAAATCTTAACCCATCTGAGTATGGAAATCCCTCTTGGTGACCGTTCTCTCGATTCACCCTCCCTTTCCGGATTGAAGATGAAGTTACTTAATACCCTGGGGAACTAAATCCCGTAAAAATATTTTCTCATTTTTACCCCCTGTATGGGCACCAAACTGCCCCATCGGGATCTGCTGCCTCCATGAAGAAAATTATATACTTATCATTTAGATTTTTATCTTCATAATTATATATCCCTTTTTAAACAATAATCGTATACCATTTAAAACCGGAATTTAAATGAACTCAGACTTATCCACCCTGAAAAAGAGCTGGAATTTATGGGAACAACAAGAAATCTTAGCCGGCCGCAATCGATGTGTCTGAAGATAAATCCAGATTAGGCTCTAATAATTGGTTATTCATTTTTATACGCCATATGAAAAACAGGTTACATGATGTTCTGGCAGTGATCCCTTTGTGTGATGAGGGTAAGATCGTTCTGAAACAAGCCATGTATCTTCAAAAGGCACTTTCATTCCGGATCTTTGCTTTGTATGTGGTTTCACCGGTATCTCCCTTCAGGCGCCTTTTCTGCTCCCGTAAGATCTCCGTAATAAAAGAAGAAGCAAAACAAAAGCTGAATGATTTCTTACTGGATTTTTATGAAGGAGAAATTCCTGCAAATGTAATCCCCAGGGTATCCATGGGGAAACTGGTTCCTAACCTCATCCGGCAGGGTCGCAGTGACAACTACTTTTTCATGATCCTGAAGCGGAGCAATAAAGGGGATCCAACCCTGTTAAATCAGAATAAAATTGACAAAATCATCGGTCATTCCTATTGTCCGGTTTTGTCCATCCATGAAGATCCTACTCCGGAAATTATTAGAAAGATTTTAATTCCGATTGACATTAGCGAAAGCACCAGTAAAAAACTGTTGTGGGCCAGTCTGTTTGCTAAGAAGACCAACGCAATTATTCAAATTGTTTCCGCTTTGAAAATCAACATCGACAAGCAAAAGAGTCTGGCTTTGAAAAATGCCGAGAAAATCAAAGCCATGCTTCGGGGCAGAGGGATTGAATGTCAAGTGGAAATTCTGAAGGCATTTCATCATGCCCAGCATAAGCTGGTATTGGATTATATTTCAACCCAAAAACCGGACATGGTCATTATCCGTAAGCACAATGTTGCTTCAAAGATGAATACGACAGTTGGCGATTTTGCAAAAGAGATAATCCACGGATCGACTGTTCCGGTTTTCACGGTAAGTCAAAGTCAAAGCGATATTGCGGATACCTTGGGTTAGTTTCTGCAGTACGGCTGGCATTGGTTGGTTTATGAAAAAGTAGCTTATGGACGGCATATCTCAGAATATAAGCGGATTGAATGAAATGGGGAAAGTACTCTCTGTTCGCGGCAGTGTGGTGGATATCCGTTTCGAACACCGGTTGCCTCCGGTATACACCTTGCTGAAAACAGGGAGGAATGAGGAGATTTCGATTGAAATCTTGTCGCAGCTTGATGCACACAGTGTACGTGGGATTGCTTTAACCCCGACACAGGGACTTGCCCGGGGCATGGTTGTAAAGAGCACGGCTGGTCCTTTGAAAGCCCCTGTTGGTAAGGGAATCTTTTCACGGATGTTTGATGTTTTCGGGAATACCATCGACCGTCGGGGAGAGCTGTCGGATGTGCATTGGCGATCCATACACCAGGATCCGCCTCCTCTCGGGAAACGCTCCACCCAATCTGAGGTTTTTGAAACAGGCATTAAACTGATAGATGTGCTGGTGCCGCTGGAACGGGGAGGCAAGGCCGGGCTTTTCGGAGGCGCAGGTGTGGGTAAGACCGTTCTGCTTACCGAGATGATCCACAATATGATCGGACATCATGAAGGGATGAGTATCTTTTGTGGCATTGGGGAGCGTTGCCGTGAAGGGGAAGAGCTCTACCGCGACATGAGCGAAGCCGGCGTTCTGCAAAACATGGTCATGCTGTTCGGTCAGATGAACGAACCTCCCGGGGCACGTTTCCGGATCGGCCAGGCTGCACTTACCATGGCTGAGTATTTT
>CAYWTT010000029.1:0-16719 GCA_964461245.1 uncultured Prolixibacteraceae bacterium
TGGGCCCGCCTTTATGACGGAGACCATGCCTTTACCCTGCTGAAAAACCTGCTCGACCCCGTCTATGATGTCGGATTCAATTATACCAACAAAGGAGGAAGCTACCCCAATCTGTTCTGCGCCCACCCACCCTTCCAGATGGATGGCAACTGGGGCGGATGCGCCGGAATTGCCGAAATGTTCCTGCAGAGCCATGCAGGATTTATCCATATCCTCCCGTCTTTGCCCGACCGGTTCAGTACCGGTTCGTTTGCAGGATTACGGGCAAGAGGAGGGATCCTCATTTCCGCGGAATGGAAAGACAAAAAACTGACCAAGGCTACCCTGACGGCTGAAAACAACGGGGAATTCAAAATCAGAATCCCTGATTATGCAGAAATTCTGACTCTTTCAGTAAACGGAAAACCTGCGGAATACCAGAAAACAGGAAATCTGTTGCCTGTTTCACTGAAAAAAGGAGACAAACTGGAACTGACTGTTTTATAGGTCTTTATTTACCGGACGACAGGATTATTTAAAGGAATACACTGATAAACAACGCTATATTTAAAAGGGTAACCACTCCTCCTATGAAATAAAGGATGGTCTTCATAAAAAGGGTATTTTTATATTTTCCCATCACTTTTTCGGAAGAAGTCAGGTAAACCTGCAGAAATATGGTAAAGGGCAATTGAATACTCAGGCACATTTGTGAAATGACCAGCCCTTTAAAGGGATTGGATATAAAGAAAATGATCGCCAATGCCACCAGCAGTGAGAGGGTAATCCCCAACCGCGAGTGGTTATCCCTGATATCGTATGGTTCCCTGAACATACCGGCGAAAATAGTTCCGGCAGCCATTCCGGAAGTAACCGTGGAGGATAATCCGGAGAAAAGGAGCGCAATGGCAAATACCACCCCCGCATGATTGCCCAGCAAAGGAGTCAACAGTTGTTTGGCCTGTTCAAGCGCTGTAACCGGTGTTTTAGCCTGAAAAAAAGTTGCCGCAGCCAGGATAATCATGGCGCTGTTGATAGCCCATCCAATAAACATGGATAAGAGGGTATCGAGGAACTCATATTTCAGCTGCCTCTTAATAACTTTATCTTCTTCAAGATTCCATTGCCTGCTCTGGATGACTTCGGAATGGAGAAAAAGGTTATGCGGCATCACCACCGCTCCCAGAACACTCATGATAATCAGCATGGAACCTTGCGGAAAAGAGGGAGTAATCCAGCTATATACCGCTTCATGCCAGTCTACGTTCACCAGGCTCAGCTCATACAGGAATGAAAGGCCGATGACCGACACAAAGGCAATGATCCATTTTTCGATCATCGGATAGGAGTTGGTAAAGAGCATGATCAGGACAAATAACGTCACAAGAAGCACCCCTGCCTTGATGGGAACACTCCAGAGCATCTGGAGGGCTATGGCTCCTCCCAGGATTTCAGCCAGTGATGTGGAAACTGAGGCCAACATCGCAGATAAAAGCAATACCCGGGAATATCGTCGTTTCACATATATGGCGGCAGCTTCAGAGAGACAAAGCCCGCTTGCAATGCCCAGATGGGCTACATTGTGCTGCAGGAAAACCAGGAAAATAGTCGACAAGGTTACCATCCAGAGAAGAGCATATCCATAATCCGATCCGGCGGCCAGATTGGAAGCCCAGTTCCCTGGATCGATAAATCCCACCGTACTAGCAAACCCGGACCTATGAATTTAAAAATATCCAGACCCCCGAATCTGGCTTTATAGTCCTTTCTGTCAATATTCCGTAAAAACCTGAACATAATTCAATACCTTAATTTACGCAGACCACTCCCCTGTTCAATCAGCGACAACCCGGCAATGACAGCGGCTGATGTATTTAACAGATCCCCGGGGAAAATCACATCCTTTTGCCCAAGTAAAAAAGATCAGTTATACCAAATCGGATATAAAAATAAGATTTTTCTCCGGAACGAATCTGCCCGCAACCTTTGTCCAGATGAAAAACAAATCCACGGGAAGGCTATTCCTGAACGGTAAAATAATTATTTCTCCATTTAGGATCTTCAGTCGGTAACCCTATCATAAAAAAGAATATTTTTACCTTACTAAACGATCTCTACCCGGAATAAATAACCAGCCTTTTATGAAAAGAACAGCAATTCTCCTCTTAAGCGTGACGTTAGATCTCATTGTCATGCTTGCCGGTGCACAAAACACCCTTTATTTTATGGACCGTCTTCCTCAACGTCTCAGTCTGAATCCCGCAATGGTTCCCAAGGTCGATTTTTTTATCGGCATGCCGGGAATATCGGGTGAACGGGCGGAAATTTTCAGCTCGGGATTGGACGTGGGCAACATATTGGATTTATCAGATCAACTCGATACTGAAGAATACGATCCGGATGATTTTATTTCACGGATCGGAGAATACAACGACATTTCCGCTGAAACCCGGAGTAACCTGTTTTCGATGGGTTTCAGGCTTAAAGAGAAAGGTTATTTTTCCATGTCGGTATCGATCAGGAGCAACGTTGAAATGTCACTCCCGTCCAAAATGCTCTATCTGCTGGATGACCTGGATGATGTCCGCGACCGGCTTCCCATTCAGATTAACAACCTCACCATGACGGCCAACACCTTCTCGGAAATGGCCTTCACCTATTCACGGACATTCGGGGAGAGACTGACCCTCGGCATTTCACCCAAACTCATCGGAGCTTTGGGAGGCATAAAAACCGAAAATTTCAGAATGGGTGCAGACGAGATCCGCACCGACGTTTTTGAGGGCAACATGGGCGGCAGGATTGAAATCGGATTGCCGGTAGAGATTAACCCGCAAGCCATCAATTCAGATGGAAAACTTAATCCCGACAAACCTTTGCTGAGGGGAAACTGGGAAAAATCGTACGGCTCCGGGGATTTTTTCAAAAACATTTCCCTGGCCTTTGACCTGGGTGCCAATTATAACCTGAATGACAAATGGTCCTTCTCAGCAAGCATCATTGACCTCGGTCGGACCCGCTGGAATGAAAACGGCTATCTCTTTTCACTGAAAGATACCACTTACGTAATCGATGAAGAAGAAAGCGGCTTCCCCGACCTGAATTCTGCCTATACCGTCACACAGAATCACAGTACCACCATAAAAATACCTGCCAGGTTTTATCTCGGTGTGAATTACAAACTTTCGACCAACTGGAACGCCGGGTTGCTGATGAACCAGGTGTTTCGTGACAAGGGAGGGAAGACTGCGGCTACCCTGTCATTGAACGGATACATCGGAAGAATGCTCTCTGCTTCGCTGAGCTATACGGCAGCCAGTAAGGTCAATGACCTCGGGATGGGATTAAGGCTGCGCATTCTGCCCGGAATGGATCTTTATGCAATCACCGATAATCTGATTTCCTCCCTTAATTACCGGAACATCAACCATGCCAATATAGCGGCCGGATTGAATTTCTCTTTCGGAGTAAAGAATCGGGGACACATTCAGCCGGAAGAGAACATAGAAACGGAAGAAGTAAAGGAAGTACAGGAAAAGGTGTTCTGATCGCTTCAGTGGAGTTTCCCATTCTCAGGCTTACCGGAAAGACCCTGTTTTCTTTTTGGAATCCGACAACCTGATGATCAGGGGGGGCCGAATCTTGCCAGCCGTAACAGACGAGCGCGGAACTTTTTCCTGACCAGTGACCACCAGGAATGGAAAGTGTGTTCGTCCTCCTTCCTGAGAAGTACTTTATCCAAACCCTCCCTGTATTCCTTCAGGAACAGGTTTTCCAACGGTCGGCCAGTCTTCCGCAGGGCATTAAAAACATCCATCGACCAGGTGAAATAGTCAATCTGTCGCTGCACAGTCCAGCCTTTCGGAGGTTCTGCCGCGATCGAACGGAGATTGGATATCCGGTCTGCCAGTTTGATGAGCGTGGCCCCCTCACTCAACGATCCGGCATGTAAGACCTGTAGCTTTTTCCTCTCCGCTTTCGGAAGGTTCTTATTGTCAGACACCTCCAACACATAAGCCGTTACCGCCTCTCCGAAAAGAGAGGTGATTTCCTTTGCCCGGGTACCTGTATCTTCAACGGTGTCGTGAAGGAGCCCGGCACAGAGGATATCTTCATCGGCAATCCCTTCGGTGGAAGAGAGCAGATGAGCCACTTCGAGCGGATGATTGATATAGGGAATATCCTCAATATTTTTTCGGCGGTGATGCGTATGCTTGTGCGCAGCGAAACAGGCAGCTTCAAGGACTTTTTTCATATTGAAACAGTTTTCGGTAATCCGGCCCGGGATTGGCCTTCAAAAATCACTCCCGCACCATTTTATGAAAATCCGGATGGAATACAGTGTCAAAATTTACATAAAATCTTACATCTAATCATCTGTTTTTGGTAAATTTGAATAATAACTGAAAAAATAACCGCCATGAAACTCATAACCAAAAACATCATTATCCTCTTTTCCGCACTTTTGTTGGTTTTCAGTTGCGAAAAACCAGATCTGACAGGTGACTATGGAATGAAACCGGCCCCCCTCAAAGGGAAGCCATCACCCCAACCCGGTTATCCGCTGGCAGAAACAGCCACTCAGCTGCTGGTATACGGGGTGTGGCATGCAGGCAATGATTATTGTACATGGGGTTCGGCCAGAAACATGACCGAATTTGACAATAACAACAGCTGGCTCATCAACCGGGGAGACGGTAATCCTTCCGTGAATCTGGTGGTGCTGAGTTTTGTCAATCCCCTGAAGTTGCTGCAAGGCACTACCGATGCCACCACCCTGAATGGCATTCCGAAGGGGATGACCTCCGATGTGGTCCGCTATTTTACGGACAGGGATATCCGGGTAATGCTCTCTCTGGGAGGAATCACCTACACCGATGCCTGGAATTCAGCACTGGATTCCGATCCGGTCCTCCTTGCCGAAAAAGCTGCAGCCGCTGCTGAAACACTTGGTGTTGGCATTGAAATCGACTATGAGGAAAACAGCAATCCCCGGCTTACTGCCCTGGAAACTTTCATCCATACATACCGCACCCTTCATCCATTTGATCCAAGGGGTGAAGATCCGGCTGCACGGCTGACCATTGACCTGGCAGCTGGTGACCGGTGGCTGATCGATATCTGCCGTAAAGCCACCGCTGAATGGCTGACCGTAGATGATCCCGTGCTGGACTATGCCAACGCCATGGTCCCTGCCAGACAGCCCTCTGCTTCGGGAGCCCTTTCCAACTGGCATGAGCATATAATAGGAAAACCGCAGTATGCTCCTCCCATACTTCCCCTGGCACCCTGCAAACTCACCGGAGCACTTTATATCAACAGCAGTAAACCCATTGCCGAATGTGTTAACTTCTATTCATCCATTCAATACCTCGACCGGGATTATGTGACCAGGATCATGCCCTGTGGGGAAGGTAATACCCCCGGGATGCTGGGATACATGTTCTGGGCAGCTGAATGTCCATCCACCCGTTCCCTTTGCACCACCGGGAAAAATACCTGCACAGGAGGAGTAGGTAAAGGAGCTGAATATTTCACCATTCCGGTTCCGATGCCGGCTCTCCGTCCCGATTGATCCTTCCCCTGAGCGGGAAAGCTTAGTATTCTCTCATTCCTCCACACCGGGATATCTGCTCAAGAGGAATAATCAAATAATTCAGCATCTGGCGGCTGTTCCGCGGAGCTACCTGTTTTTTTATGATTACTTTTACAGATGGATCAAAAAACGGCATTCCGAAACAGATTAATCATAACCATTAAATCGATAAATCATGAAAAAAACGCGGAACAAACTGATGATGTGGCTGACAGCAGCCATCCTGTTTTCATGCACAGTCCCCCAGAACAACGATCCGATGAAACTGTATGCCGGGCTGGATGAGAATGCCCCGGCCAACACCCTCACCAAAAAGGAGGCGAAAAATAATTGGCAGCTCCTTTTCAACGGACAGGATTTCACCGGATGGCATGGTTACAACATGCTAGGAATCCCCGATTGCTGGACCATCGAAGACCAGTCACTTACCATGACCACCCAAGGCGGGGCTGAAAGCCAGGATATCATTACCGATAAAAGCTATAAGAACTTCGCCTTCACCGCAGAGTTCAAGCTGACCAAAGCCGCCAACAGCGGGATCATCTTCCAGGTAAAAGAGGATACCATATACAAATTCCCGTATGAAACCGGACCGGAATTCCAGGTCATCGACCACGAGAACTGGCCCGTACCCCTTGAAGCCTGGCAGATTTGCGGTGCCAACTATGCCATGTATCCGCCCTCTGCGAAGCCTTTTAAACCTTTGGGTGAATGGAACAGGCTACTGATCGTGGCCGAGGGAAATCATGTCACGCAAATCCTGAACGGGAAAGTGGTGGTTACCTATGAGAAATATTCCGATGAATGGAATAAACTCCGCCACAGCGGGAAATGGTCCCAATACCCCGATTACGGGAAATACGACGAAGGGCACATATCGCTTCAGAACCATGGCACCAAGGTTTGGTACCGGAATATCAAGATCAGGGAGCTCCAGCCTTCCGTAAAATAAAAACAAGGTAAAAATGAACCCTGCAAGACGTGATTTCATCCGGAAGGCAGCCTTTGCCACGGCCGGTATTACCATAGTCCCCAGTTTTACAGTAAGCGGGCTGGGTCACCGGGCCCCGAGCGACAAACTGAACATTGCGGGAGTCGGTATCGGGGGAAAAGGGCATCCCAACCTGGTAGCCATGAAATCGGAAAACATCGTGGCACTTTGTGATGTTGACTGGAAATATGCCGAGACCAGCTTCAAAGAATTTCCAAGGGCGAAACGTTATTGGGATTGGAGAAGTATGTTCGATGAAATGGATAAATCGATCGATGGGGTGATGGTGGCCACACCGGACCACACGCATGCCCTCGTTGCCGCAACCGCCCTATCGCTGGGCAAACATGTTTACTGCCAGAAACCACTGACTCACTCAGTATATGAATCCAGGCTGCTCACCCGGCTGGCAGCAAAATATAAAGTGGCCACCCAGATGGGGAATCAGGGCAATTCAGGTGATGGGGTACGCCAGATTTGTGAATGGATCTGGAACGGGGAGATCGGGGAAGTGAAAGAGGTCCATGCCTGGACCGACCGGCCGATCTGGCCGCAGGGACTGCAAAGGCCCACCCAGCAAATGACTCCGCCCGACACCCTGAACTGGGACCTTTTCATCGGGCCGGCACCCTGGAGACCATACCATGAAATATATACTCCATGGAACTGGAGAGGATGGTGGGACTTCGGAACTGGTGCTTTCGGCGATATGGCCTGCCATGTGCTTGATCCAGTATATCAGGCACTCCGGCTTGGCTATCCTGAAAGGGTAAGCGGATGCTCCACACAGGTCAATACCGAAAGCGCCCCCCAGGCTGAAACTGTCGAATTTGATTTTCCCGCAAGAGAGCCCTATAAAAACCAGCCCATGCCTGCCGTCCGGGTTTTCTGGTACGACGGAGGCTTCCTTCCCCACAGACCCGACCTGTTGCCGGAAGGGGAAAACCTGATGGCCGATGGTCTCGGCGGATTGATCTTTGTCGGCTCCAAAGACACGCTGATCACCGGATGCGGAGCTTTCAACGCCCGCCTGCTTTCAGGCAGGGTACCTTCGGTATCACCCTATCTGCGCCGTATACCGGGAGCCGTGGGCTATGTCGACGGTCCTCATGAACAGGACTGGATCAGGGCATGCAAGGAATCACCGGAAAACCGGGTGGAAGGAACTTCCCATTTCGGCTATTCCGGCCCTTTTAATGAAATGGTCCTGCTTGGCGTGCTGGCCGTCCGCCTCCAGAGCCTCAATAAAACACTGAAATGGGACGCTGAACATATGCAGTTCACCAATATCTCTCCTTCGGAAGAGTTAAAGATCGTCACCTCCGACGAATTCCGGGTGATCGACGGACATCCCCATTTCAACACCCAATTTGCCAGGTTCAACGCTATGGAAACAGCCAACAGTTATATCAGGCATCACTACCGGACGGGATGGAGCCTCCCGGAAATGCCGTGAGTGCGTCGTTACCGGCCGTGGATATAAAATTGACCTAGCGATCAGCGATTTTGATCTTTCAGGATCACGGAATGATCACAGGGAAGGGTATGCGGCAGAAATCATGAAATCATATTAACAGTAAATAAATTTAAAAACAGATATCAGAAATGAATGACATTTCAGGTAATGACACGGTGAACTCCAGGGAAAGGTTTTTACTCACCGTGAATCACCGGCAACCCGACCGGATGGTGGTAGATTTTGGTTCCACCTCCGTTACCGGGATACACGCACTGGCCGTTGAAAACCTCAGAAGGTATTACGGACTGCCCCATAGGCCGGTACGGATTCTGGAACCTCATCAAATGCTGGGAGAGATTGATGGGGAGCTGATGGAAATCCTGGGGAGCGATGTGGTGGGTGCCAGGGGAAAGATAACCTCCTTTGGATTCGACAATGAGGAAAGACTGAAGGAGTTTCAGACTCCCTGGGGCCAGGTGGTGCTGGTTCCGGAAGGTTTCCGTACCACCTCCGATGAAAAGGGAGACCTTTTGATCTATCCTCAGGGCGACCTTTCAGCCAGGCCTTCAGGCCGGATGCCCCACAACGGATTCTATTTTGACGCCATCATCCGTCAGCCACCCATTGAAGAGGATAAACTGGATCCCCGGGATAATCTGGAAGAATACGGACTGGTTACCCGGGATGACCTGGATTATTGGGAGGAGACCACCCGGAAAGCCCGGGCAACCGGTAAAGCCGTAATAGCCGGATTCGGAGGTACTGCTCTCGGAGACATCGCCCATATCCCTGGAATTAAACTAAAAAATCCGAAAGGTATCCGCGATATCACCGAATGGTATATCAGTATCCTTACCCGGCCTGATTATGTCCGTACCCTCTTTGACCGCCAATCCGCCATTGCGGTGGAAAACCTGGAGCAACTCAGCCGGGTGACCCGCGATAATGTGGATGCCGTCTATATCTGCGGGACCGACTTCGGAACCCAGACCTCCACCTTTTGCTCACCGGAAGAGTTCGACGACCTTTGGCTGCCCTATTACCGGAGGATCAATGACTGGATTCATGCCCATACCGGCTGGAAAACCTTCAAACACTCCTGCGGAGCCATCGGATCCTTTATTCCAAGGTTTATCGCCGCCGGATTTGACATCATCAACCCGGTACAGGTAAATGCCGAGGGGATGGATCCGGTCCTGCTCAAGAAAAGATACGGCCGGGATATCGTTTTCTGGGGCGGTGGCATTGACACCCAGATAACCCTTCCGTTTTCCACGCCCGACAAAATCAGGGAAGAGGTTTTACGCCTGTGCGACATTTTCGCCAGAGACGGCGGATTTGTTTTCAATACCGTTCATAATATCCAGGGGAATGTGCCGGTGGAGAACCTTGTGGCCATGATCGATGCAATCCGGGAGTTTAATGGAAAATGACTAAAAAAAAAGGTAAAATCACTGCCATGGAGATCACAATCGGCATTGACCTGGGCGCCACCCGCATTAAGGCGACAGCTCTCGATCATCAGGGGAAAATTCTCCACCCTTATTACCAGCCCATCCAAGAGACGGATGAAAAGGGATGGAAGAACACCATGGTTAAGGTCGTCCGGGAAATTCAGCAAAAGACCGGCAGCCACGGATTTGCGATCGGGATTTCAGCCCCCGGACTGCCCAATGAGCACAATACTGCTATAGCCTTCATGCCCGGCCGATTGCAGGGATTGGAGAACTTTATCTGGGGAGATTTCCTGGGTACACCGACCTTTGTTTTGAACGATGCTGTTGCGGCCCTTTTGGCAGAAGCCAGGTATGGCACCGCCAGGGGCAGGAAAAATGTGGTCATGCTCACATTGGGTACCGGTGTCGGGGGCGCAATCCTCATCGGAGGAAAACCTTACCAGGGGTCTTTCCAGAAGGCAGGTCACCTCGGCCATATGGTTATCGACAGCGACGGAGAGCCCGACATCACCGGCATTCCCGGAAGCCTGGAAGATGCCATCGGAAATTGCACCCTTGAAAAGAGATCAGCGGGCAAATTCACCTCCACCCATGAGATGCTGGAGGCTTACAAAACAGGAGATCGTTTTGCCGCGGAAATCTGGCTCACTTCAGTGAAAAAGCTGGCCATAGGCCTTGCTTCACTGACCAATATACTCTCCCCAGAAATGGTCATTCTGGGCGGAGGAATCACCGAAGCCGGAAAATACCTGTTTGAACCGCTGGAAGAATATCTGAGCCGTTACGAATGGCGGACAGGCGGAAATAAAACCAAAATTGTCAGGGCTGAATACGGCGATCTGTCAGGAGCGGTCGGAGCAGCCTGCTTTGCCCGTGAACAGCAATAAAATTCCTGTCCTCTCCCGGTTCTTAACCTACCTCAGAATTTCACAAACCGGCCGGTTTCCCGGCTAAGGTTACCCCGGACTATGATCAGATAAATTCCGGGACGCAGATCTGAGACAGGAAAGGACTTCCTGACATTCCCCTCCTCAGCCATGCAGAAACTTTTCATGATTTGTCCGTTCGGATTGACGATCTGTACCATATTTATCCTGTCGCTGAACATGGAAAAATCAACCCAGAGGGTTTCAGTGACTGGATTTGGGTAGATCTTAATACCAGACGGTCGCTGAACAGGAACAGGGATTACTGAGGTGGTTTTACTCTCAAACCTGGCAATCAGACCGGTGTTTTCAGTCACGGTCATGGTGAATTGGGCCTTAGTGGCAATGACAGCTCCGTTCTTCTCCCAACCCTTGAAAGTATAATTATTCCCGGGTATTGCCGTCAGCTGAACCTGTCCGTTGGCCATGCAATACCCCGATCCTGTGGCTGTTCCCACACCGGGAGGATAAACCTGTACCGAAACCAGGTATACGGCTGAGGGTTGCAGAAACGGATATCCGCTATTCTGTGCGGGATCGGTGTCAGCCTTCCACACGGAAGTAAAATCCCAGCCGGAGTAAACCGTGGGCGAATAAGGATAAGTCAGGGGATCGGTCGTCCGGGGAGTGCCTCCCGCAGAGTTTGATTGTCCTGAGGTCTGCGTATCCCAATAGGAAGAGGTGACTGTACCGGAGCACGATCCCAATAATCCGCCGGTCCGGGTGTCACCGGTCACATTTCCTGTGGAATAGGAGTAGATGACAGCTCCGTCACTGGTTCCGGCTAATCCTCCCACATCGGATCTTCCGGTCACACTGCCCCGGGCAAAACTGTTACGCAGGATGGAACCCTTACCGGAGATCCCTCCGATTAACCCGCCAACATAATTTTTACCCTTCACGTTGCCGGTTGAATAATTGAATTCGCTGCTTTGTGCTTCTGAGAACAATGGAAGGCAGGAAAAAACGGCCGGGAGCAAAATCGACAACCTAATACCGCTATATTTTCTCATCTTGTTCATATTCACTTCTGTTTCATTACTGGTAAAAAACTGATTTGTCAGGGATGCACATCAAAGCCGGAATCCTCACACCACTTGTCCACACCCGGTCCCCATGCTCCGAATTTTTCTCCATGGGAATTTCCGGAGTAGGTATTGGTCGTTTCCGTAAAACAGGGAACATAGCGTGACACCGTCGTTGGTTTTCCACTTACTGTAACCACTTCCGTGGACGGCCATCCGGAAGCCCGGCCATATATGCCACCGCCCTTTTTCGTGGCAAAGTTCTCCGACAGGGTGTTCCCGGTCACACGGGGAAGCACTGCCCCTGCAGTATTAATGTAAATGCCACCGCCATATTCTGAAGCCTGATTCTTTGAAATGGCATTTTCCTGAATGAGCAAATCGACATTCGATTGAAGCATGATTCCTCCGCCAATGTTGGCCTTGTTCTGGGAAATGGTATTTTTCTTGATCGTCACATTCCCTGAATGGACATATATGCCTCCTCCCATTCCTGAAATGTTTCCTGTAATTTCATTCCCTGAAATCTCTCCGGTCGAAGAAGTTACCGATATTCCTCCCTCTTCGGTATTGCCGGATATCGTATTCCCGGAAATGGTGCAACCCGACACGCCGATGTTGATTCCTTTCTTATTGCCGGTTATCTGGTTGTTCCTGATTTCCACCGAACAGTTGCCCGTGGAATAATGGGTGAAACTGATCCCCACTCCATTTCCGCTTAAGGTATTGTTGCTTACCACATGACTGCCAAGATTGGTGGTGGAAGCTATTCCTGAGTAAGTATTGTTCCGGATCACGCAATTTGTGACCGAAACCGGATTCTGGGCAAGATAGATTCTGACCCCATCTGCCGTGTTGTATTCGATCGTATCCCTGGCTACCTGAACACTTGATGATCCCAGTATCTCAATTCCCCATTCATTGTTCCGTATGGTGTTCCCCGAAGAACTGACCCAGGCTTCCCCGTCGATCCGAATCCCCCGGTTGGCACCTGAAATGTAGTTGTTTTCTATCCGCACGGGTTCCGTTCCCTTTTTAAAGGTGTATTTATCAAAATCGATCCCGTAATAGCGATTATTGTCGATCACGTTGTCACTTATAACCGCCAAACATGTCCCGGTAAGATAAATCCCCTTGTTATCATTGCCGATGACCCTGTTGTTGGTGATAACGGGGGAGTAAACAGTTCCGGTGCTGGTATTCCACAGGTAGACACCATAATCATATTTCCGGAGGGTTAACCCACTGAGGACCAGGTTGCAGTTTATGGCTCTTACGCCAGATCCGCCCTTCCCTTCGCCCTCCAGGATGGTAACTTCGGGACCTTTGGCGCTTCTAAGGGTAATGTGTTTTTGGCTGATTCCCACATATTCCTTATAGATACCGGGGTATACCGTCAGGACATCCCCACTGGCCGCTTCGTCAACCGCTTTCTGGATTGCGGTATACCAAAGCTTTTTGGTCTCATTGTATACCTTATTTTCAATTTTCCTTTTGGCTTCTGCTGACACCTGGCTGCCATCTTTCAGGGTAAGCGACACAATAATGGTGTCGTCGGGAATCTCCGCTTTTTTACCCTTCCCCTCGAAAGTACCGTCATCCTTGAATTTAAATGCCAGGGCCGGGATGAGGGTACTGTCCGGATGGTCACGGTGAGCCTCCATCTTCAGAATACGTTTCCCGGGCTGATCGTCTCCACCGTAGCTTTTCCCGTAAATCGGAAATAGAAGTTTACCCTCGATAAAAATTGAATCGTTCTTTTCCGAGAGGTCCGGGTCCAGTTTCGGACAACTCTTCGGTTCCGATGCCAGCTCCATGTCGGTAAAGGTATATCCCACCACTTCCTTCCCCTTCAGAATTGTATACCCGTTCCGCTGGGGATACTCGGCCCCGTAAAACTCTTCGTGGTCGACCGATTCGATGCTCCTCTTCCGGATATCGCCGCTGCTCCAGATTCCCTCTCCCCGCTGACTATAAGTGGGAACAGCCCCATCACTGGCATTCCAGTTCTCCTTCATCACCAGTTTGTTCAACTGAGCTCCTTTTTCAATTCCGGTGGCATTGGCTCCGAAATAATATAGTTTTTTAAGTGACCACAAATCCCATCCAAGCTCAAGGGGTGCAATATGGGTGGTTGTCCCTTCATAAAACTTGAATTTTCCATAGAGCAGATCCCCCATGAAACTGCCCTCCTCCTGATTGAAAATCTTCAGGTTGTCACTGTAAAACATTCTTCCGTAGGGAAGCTCCGTATCCGGAAATTCATTCAGGGTAGCCGTGTTTTCCCGGAACAGTTCCCCCAGGCGGAGCATATCCTTTTTGGAGGCATCCCAGCGGATATCCCTGATCCCGGGAGCGTCGAGGGCGATACCGCTCACTCCCGACTGGTAGGCTTCGCTTTGACCTATGTTCTGTAAGGGGAAACGGTACCCATCGATGACCATGTCGTGTCCGACAGCTAAGGCATAGCGCAGGGAATAAAGACCTGCCCCGGTATGGGGTGAGCCCCAGGTGACCACTAATTTCAGCCTTTTCAGGATTTCCGGTTTAATAAACCGCAATCCGGCCCTGGCCACCAGTCCTCCCTGGGAATGAGCCACCAGGAACAGGTTGAAAGGCATGTCCTGATCAAGCATAGCCTTCAGTTGGGGATTGTTTTCCATCTCCTCGTTAATCAGCTTTCCCAGATCTTCTCCCAGGGTTTTGAGCGTGAATCCCGATTTGTCGGAAACCGGGGAAAAAATCGGCCGGTAGGTGGGGAATATAAACTCATAGGTGGCCGTACAACCTGAAGGCAAATCCTTTTCCCGGTTTTTGGAGATGCTTTCATAGAGCAGGTCCCATACCATCCGTTTATAAGTGAATTCCCAGGGGGTAAGGGTTCGTGCTTCCGAAAAACCATCCTTTTCTTCCTCATTGTGCCCATGGACAAGGATGATCACATTGCAGACCGGTTGACGGGCGATTTTCTCTCTCTTCGCCGGACTCACCCTTCTCCAGGGCTTCCTGAAACCATCCTCCGACAAAGTGGAATCCGGCACCATCCGCTCCAGCACCGGCCTCTTGCTCCAATTCAGCGATTTGTCGAACGTCATCAGAAAATAGCGCACATTTCCCACCCACTTCATTTCCGATACCCTCTCCTCCCCGGGAACCATCGTAACACCCGACTTAAGGGTTTGAGCCGATTTCGAGCTGTCAGCCACAATCCCGTCGGGGAATAAGGCATCCGTAAACTTGTAGTTACCCTGTTCATCCAGGAATACCGGCAATACGGCCGAATAGTCTTCTACAAGTTTTCCGTTGACCATAAGATTTCCCACCCTGACTGCATTTACCGTTTCAGGATTCACCGTTCCTGCTTCCGAGGCAGGAATGGTGATAACTGGCTTCACCAGAGGAACTTCTCCGGCACCTTTGATGGTCAGTGTCCGCATGGATCCGGTGGACCGGTATTCGCTGCCGGGAGGGAAAACCGCGACCGGATTCATATCAAAAGGAGCTCTCCCCAGGGATATTCCCATCGGAACGGTAAAAGCCGGAAGTTTCAGACGAGTTCCATCTTCCAGCAAGATCTCAACGGGCTGACCACTCACCGTCACCACATTTTTAACAATCACGGCAGTATCCCCTTTAGCCACACTGCCGGTCACATACTCCTCTTCCCCGGATGATTGATCCAAAACCAGCTGGCCGATCAAACCCCCGGCATAATCACCGGCAGCGGTGACATTGCCAGTGGCATGACAACCTTGCGCCCATCCGGTGCCGATCAGCCCACCCACCTGGCTGCCTCCCGTCACCTCTCCGGAGGAATAGCAATTGACCGCACTCCCTTCGCCCAGCATTCCTCCTGTGGAGATGCTTTCTTCCTCTCCTGCAGGAAGCCCGGTGATCTTTCCGGTCGCTTTACAACCATCGGCCATTCCGGATCCTGCCAGACCACCGGTATAACGGTGTCCGGTTACCAGGGCTGCCGAGCTGCTCTTCATCACAGATGTACCCGAAACCAGTCCGAAAAGACCTCCCGTGTACTCTCCCTTTCCGGTAACACTGCCGGAAACCTCCACCTCAGTAAGTGCTCCCCCGTAAACCGCTCCGGCCAGTGCTCCCGTATATTGCTTCCCGACAACTGAAACATTCACCAGGTTGATGTTCTTTAAACCGGCATCCATCACTTTGCCGAACAATCCCACATAACAGCTGTCGGGCATGCGGATGGTCAGGTTGAGGATTTTATACCCGTTGCCATCAAACACTCCTGTAAAAAAACTACTCCCGTGTCCTCCCACGGGTATCCAGCCCACCCCTTCATTCCACGGGGAAATCCCCAGATCAATGTCTGCCATTTGTTTAAAATAAGACGAAGGGAAATGGCGTACCTCATTCAATTGTGCCGCTGTGGTTACCCTGAACGGATCATTCAACGTACCGGAACCACCTGAAAAACCTGCTGCAAACTGTTCTGTCCCGAAACTGTTATCCGGCAATGAGAAAAAAGAATGATTTACTCCTCCGGCAAAGTGAAATATGATCAGGAGAAATACCGGCAAAAAAATTTTCTTCATACCCGAATATTTTCATAGGTTAGTCACAATCCATTTCATTCTATCGCCGGTTTATTTAAAAATAAACCGTGATCATTGGTTTTCCTGTTAAGGTTTATGTGTGCAAATTAATAAAAAAATTCTTTTTGTTAAGTGCTAACAAAAATTTTGCATCTGTTCCCAATTAATTCTAACGGCAAATTAACCCGGAGACAAACCATTTCTGTTTATAGTGAATCTAAATAGCAGTGAAGTATATCCAACCCGGAACCTGGAGATTCATCACCTGCTCCCGGGAGTTACGAAATCACCTTCTACCTGACCCTCCGGAAGAGGAGCGGCCACCCCCTCCCCCGTTGCTCCTTGCCGAAGCTCCTCCGGAATGACCGCCACGACTACTCCCGCCTGAGTGGACGGACGGGGCGGACTGACGGGAAGAAGATCCGGTGCTTTTCATTTGGGGAGCTGCATGGGATCGGGAAGAGGACCGGGTCGAAACAGAGGAAGAAGACCGGTGTGAAGAAGTGTTTTGCGGAATGGAATGGTTCCCGGACGACCGGTTATTCATGTTTCCGGAAGAGGAATGCGATATGGAAGCCCGGCGGGATTCAGAGGAGGCCGGAGTAATCCGGTCGGGAATTCGGCCCGACGACTGCCGCGCAGAGTAGTTCTGCTGTCCGGAATAATTCCCGGGAGCGGATTTTGTGGTCATATGACCACAAAATCCGCTCCCGGGAAT
>CAYWTT010000030.1:0-16630 GCA_964461245.1 uncultured Prolixibacteraceae bacterium
TTATAGCCCGTGCCTCCGAAAATTTCCTTTCCGAAAATCACGGCAAAGGCCGTGGCCAGGGCTACCATCCACAAAGGGATATTGACCGGAAGAATCAACGGTATCAGAATTCCCGTAACCAGGAAACCTTCGTTTACTTCATGCCCCCTGATCTGTGCCACTATGAATTCAATTCCCAAACCTACCACGTAGGAAACAACAATGATGGGAAGAACTTTCAGGAATCCGAACCAGAAATTGCCCATCAGAGTGCGTTCAATTCCGAATGCCAGGCCATGCTGGTATCCGATGTTCCAGCTTCCGAACAACAGCGCAGGCAAAAGCGCCAGTACCACCACGATCATCGTTCTTTTCAGATCGATCACGTCATGAATATGAGAGCCCGATTTGGAAGTGCGGTTTGGCGTAAATAAAAAAGTTTCAAAAGCTCCGAAAGTAGAGCCCAGTTTTTCGAATTTTCCACCCTTTTCAAAAAGTGGTTTATTCCTGTCAATAAAATTTCTGAGTGATTTCATTACCCGGATGAGATAAATATTCGTTTAATTAACCCAACTCTTTGATCATCAGGTTAATGCCTTTCCGAAGGATATCCTGCACTTCCATTTTTGAAGTACACACATATTCACATAAAGCAAGGTCTTCTTCCACAACCTCGTATATACCCAGTTTCTCCATTTTATCGATATCTTCAGCCAAAATGGATTTGATAAGCTGAACCGGCAGAATGTCCATCGGAACCACTTTTTCATATTGACCGGTCATGACAAAAGCCCGTTTTTCGCCATGAAGGTTGGCATCGGGAGAATAGGTTCTACGGGGGGTCAACCAGGAAAAATAGGCATGAGACATACTGAACTGGTTGGCTCTTGGCATAGCCCAACCCATAAATTCATAATAATTTCCCTCCGGAATCACGGTAACCAGGGAGTCATAAAATCCCAGGAAACCATCTCCTGGGGCCTTTCTGCCCGTCAGCACATTGCCGCTGATAATCCGCTGATCCGGGTTATCACGCAACTTCCCTCTGACAAAGGAAAGCAGCTGGGCACCCAGCTTAATTTTACAGTATGCAGGCTTTTTGACCTCCGAACCGGCCAGTGCTACGATCTTGGAGAAATCAGCCTTCCCGGTTTCGAACAGGCGGCCAATGATGACCAAATCCTGGGGATTAATGGTCCAAACCACATCTCCCTTTCCGATCGGATCGGTATGATGAATCTGAACGCCCACGTTACCCGCAGGATGAGGCCCACTATAAAAAGTAATCTCCGCATTTTGCATTTTGCTGCAAATGTGATCACTGCCGGCAGGTAAACCCAGGTGGACTTTTCCTGAGGTCAGCCTCGATAAAGCATTGATCCCGGTCTGAAATGCAGATTCCTGCCCTTTCAGTATGAATTGGTAATCAGGAGCCAATGGGGCCGTGTCGAAACAGGAGATAAAAATATTCCGCGGAGTTTCATTCAGCCTGGCCAGTGTCCCATATGGACGCCTTTTTATAAAAGGCCATAATCCGGCTTTCAGGAGCAGCTCCTTCACCCGTGCTGCATCCATTGCCAAGGGATCGGCTTTCCCGAAATCAACGGCTCCTACATTTTGATCCGCCTTAACCTGGACCTCCAGGATCTTCCGCCTTTCACCCCTGTTCACTGTGGCAACGGTACCCCCAACTGGTGAAACAAACAGAACTTCCGGATTATATTTGTCATAAAACAAGGATTCGCCGGCTTTTACAACCTGGCCTGGTTCAACGGATAAACGAGGGGTCAATCCCGGAAAATCTGTGGGCATCAATGCATAAATTTCAGAATCCCGAGCCGCCTCCAAAACAGGTTCGGCTTGTCCTTTCATTCTGATATTGAGCCCTTTCCTGAGTTTGATCGTTTTTGACATAACTGCTTCTATATGTTTTCAAAAGGAAGTGCCAAAGTAAGCAAATTTTAACGTCACTTATACTTCTCATACTCTAAAAGTTAACAAACCGGGAGATAAGGGCATTACCCGTGCTTAATAATGAGTAATTCTCTCGTGGAGATGTGAATCAGGGTATTATTTTTGTATTAATTATTAAAACTAAAACATGAATTTACATGCCATTCTGACTTGTCTGACCTTGGTGATCCCGGTAGTGGTTTTCAGTCAGGAGAACCGGTTCTATCACGAGAACATCAATTACAGGGATGATATCAAATCGGTACAACTCTTCAGAGAAGGATTTGAACTATCCAATCCAGTGCTGGAACTGAACGAAGATGCCCGCCTTATCCTGAAATTCGACGACATATCCGGAGAGGTGAAAAACTACTATTATACGGTTTTGCATTGCGATGCCAACTGGAACGAGAGCTTTATCAGGCAGAACGATTACCTGGATGGTTTCCCCGACAATCCCATCGACGATTATGCCCGTTCATTCAATACAACCTTCAATTATATCAATTATTACCTGGAGTTGCCCAACGACCGTATCCGGTTCAAAATATCAGGCAACTATATCCTTTTGGTTTTTGAAGACAACAACAGGCAGAAACTGATTTTCTCCCGCCGTTTTTACATCACGGAACCGTTGGTCAGGGTGGAGGCACTTATCCGCAAAGCCACCCGAGATGCCTACCAGGGTGAAAACCAGGAGGTCGATTTCACCCTGTTCCACGAAAAGTTAAGGATCGATAATCCCATGGATGAGGTAAAAGTGGTTGTCATGCAGAACAACCGCTGGGACAATGCCATCCGAAACCTGAAACCGCTGTTTATCCAGCCCGGACGGCTGGTATATGACTATGCACAGGAAAATGTGTTCAAGGCAGGCAACGAATTCAGGTATTTTGATACGAGGAACCATCGTCTCAACGGAGAGGGCGTGGACGAAACCTCTTTTTTCAGACCCTATTATCACATCACGCTCACGCCTGCGGAAGTGAGGTCAAATCGGCGTTACTTTTCCTACAGAGAGATGAATGGCCGGTATGTGGTGGAAAGTCAGGAGCCCGTTTCCGACTACGACCTGGAATGTGACTACCAGTTTGTTCACTTCAGTCTCATGCTGGATGCCCCCCTGATGGGCGGGAATATATACGTTTTCGGGGAACTGACCAATTGGAGCACCAACAAATCAAATGAGATGACGTGGAATTTTGAAACCCACCGGTATGAGCTTACCCTTTTGCTGAAACAGGGATATTACAATTATATGTACGTTTATGTGCCCCAAGGCAGCAGGGTTGTCGACCACACCAATCTGGAAGGCAGCTTTTGGGAAACGGAAAACGATTACCAGATATTTGTTTATTACCGTGATTTATCCGGCCGGTACGACAGGTTGGTGGGGTACTCGCAATTTAACTCCAAAAACAGATAAACTTACCTTAATACGATTTTTGCTGTTTTAAGTACTGATTTGTTGTGAACCCTGAAAAAATATACTCCTTTGGCAAATCCGTTAAGATCAATCTCCTCACCTGGATGGAGCTGCTGCCGGGTGATGATTTTTTGCCCTGCCTCAGTATAGACTTCAAGGGAATAAGTTCCTGAAGCCGTGGGAAATTCAACCTTCACATACCGGCTGGTTAGAGAGGGATACACGAGGCAACGTTCATTTCCGACCGCATCGATGGGTGTGGGATTGCCTTCCTGGACGATCTCCACTTTCTCGGATGAAAAGCAGCCTGAAACGGTCACTTCCGCACTTCTCCTTCCTGAAGGATTGGTTTCAACTGATATGGAGGTATTTCCGCCCTGAACGCTGAATGTGGGGGTCACATTGACCCATTTGGCATTGGCCGACGCGCTCCAGGATGAGGTAGACTGGATATTCAGCGATTTTGTTCCCTGTTCAGGTGAAAAGAGAAGCTTCTGTTCAGAGAGCTGAAAACTACACCGGTCCTGAACCACAGTTACGTTTTTGGTTTGAAAACAACCGGTAATGGTCACTGTTCCCGAACGTTTTTCTCTGGTGGAGTTGCCGGGTACCGACACGGTGAAACTGGCGATTTTACTCCCCGACCTGGGAGAAACGGTGATCCATGGCGTCTCGGTGGTAACCGTCCATGCAGAAGTGGAATTGACCGTAGCTGATTTACTCCCCGAAACATAGGAAAAATCAAGCAGTGCGGTTGAAACATCCAAAGGACAATGACTCTGCTGAATGACCGTGATTTTACGGGTTGAATTGCAACCTGTCACCGTGACAATCCCCGACCTCGGAGACTGGCCGGTGTTCACTCCCACCTCAATTCCCAAATATCCGTTGCCGTTTCCGGCCGACGGACTGACGAGGATCCAGGATTTATCACTGGCTGCTTCCCAGGATGTGTTTGCGGAGAGTTTGATGAATTTATCACTGGCCGACGGATCAAACTCCGTATTCTGGGTGGCCAGATCCAGATAACAGGCCCCCTGCTGACTGATGGTGATGGTTTTGGCATCATTACATCCAGAAACAGTCAGGTTACCACTCCTCTTTTCATTGCTGAAATTTTCGGAAACCGAAACCTTTAGGGTGCCAGATCCAGCCGAGGTCAGGGGTTCCACGGTAATCCAGGGGACTTCGCTCCGTACCGACCAGGCATTGCTTGATTCCACCCTGATTTCCCGGGATCCCTGTGAGGCTTCAAAACCCAGGGTTTCTGTTTCCAGAGCCAGTATGCAACTGCCATTCTGGGACACTGAAATCACCTTCTGGGAACTGCAAGCTGAAATCGTTATGCTTCCTGTTCTTTGTACGTATCCTTCATTGCCGGAAACCGATATCCTGAGTGAATCATCGCCGTTTCCTATTGAAGGGGAAAAGTTAATCCAGGGAGTATTCGACGTAACAAGCCAGGATCCAGTGGACTTAATTCCGATTTTCGTACTCCCCTCCAAAATGGAGAAACTGACTTTATCAGCCGATAAGGTTAAGGAACAGGTACCCTCCTGGACTACCTTCACGGTAATTAACCTATCGCAAGCGGTTATGGTGATAATTCCCGTTCGTTCCGAAAAATTTTCGTTTGGAGTGGTTCCGACTGTCATATTCATATTCCCGGAACCCGAAACGGTGGAAACAGTTATCCACGAAGCGTTATCGGATACGGTCCAGGTTGAATTGGAACTGATGGTCAGGCTTTTGTTTCCACCCCTCTGATCAAACTGGAGACTCTCATTGTCGACCGATAAAAGACAATCAAAGGTCGTAAGCGGTTCGATACCGGTTATCATCATGTGTGAATCGGAAAAGGTATACATATCTCCACAATCCTCCGGATTTAAAAGGGTCAGATTGTAAAAGCCATTGGAACACCCGCCCCATCCCCAGTTGATGTGGTACAGGCCGTTACTGTCGTATCCATCGAGAATAAAGGCATGACCGCCCGTCACGTCATCCTTAATTTCCGGGTCGAGGGGATCCAGGGCACCGTATATCACAGGCCTTTTGTTATCTATCTCTTTATTTATCAATGCCTTCCATCCGTCCAAAGTATATGAGGAGATATATTTTACCGATGCTTCCTTGTATTTATAAAAGCTTTTCAGGGCAGTGGCTATCTGCCCTACATATGCACTGCTTCCATAAGGGCCGTAATCGGTCTCGACAGAAACCCCGCAATGATAAAGAAGCCGGGCTATCTCAGGATTTGCCATTCCACCAGGCGGCTGGTCGCTCATTGCATTGTAATCATATTTTGTCTCTCCAAAATTCACCGTTACTGTGCCGTAATCATTCCGGTAGGTCAGACTTCCCGTTCCTGTGGAAGGGTATTTATAATAATACAGGACCTGTGCCATGGCAGTAGCCACACAACCTGCAGGGCAGGTTCTTCCGGTGGCGGGATCTGCGGGACACATAGAGTTAAACGGGGCCGGAGACTGGTTCCACATGATATTCCCCAGAAGGGATTCCGCTGCAGCGACAACGGAACCGCTTACTGCAGGAGATGACACGTTCATTTGCCGGGAAAGTGCAATTTCCCTGGCATACTGATCCAACACGGTTTTCAATTCAGGCCTGATTTCACAAAGGTTGGCTTCTTCAGACCAGGCCAAGACGTCCCTGATTTTTTCCTCAGCAGAGACCATCACAAATCCGGGAGCATCGATCCGGTTAAAAATATAAAAAGCAGGTTCTCCCCCGACTGCGGATGATTTCAGTCCGGATGAAGGTACCATGGCATAGGTCCTGAAGGAGTCCACTTCGACCATGGATGCCGATTTTAAATCTTTCTCCCGGTTTTCGATCTGTCTGAAAAACGCGATGGCTTTGTCTTTTGCCTGAGGATAAGATACAGGTTGGGAATGCAATTCCGGAACACAAAAGAGAAATAGAAGGATCAGGAGAAATTTATTCATATGGGTCATACAAATTGTTCGAGCAAAGCTATTCTCTTTTCGATCGGGGGATGGGTGGCAAATACCCTGTCGATAGAAAATTCATGTTTTTCTAATCTGGGATTATCGATAAACATTTGTGAAACGTCTCTTCTATTCACAGCTTCGATCAGGGGATCGGCCGAGATTTTTCGCAGGGCGTTGGCCAGGGCATAGGGTTTCCGTGTCATCTCGGCCGAACCGGCATCGGCCATATACTCCCGGGAGCGGGAGATTCCAAAGCGCAGCAACAGGGAGAAGATATAGGCCAATCCTGAAACCACCAGGACGATCAGGATCACCGGGGTGTTGTTTTTTCCGCGGCTGCCTAAACCTCCGAAACGGATCCCTCTGAAAGCCATGTTGGCAATAAAGGAAAATATGCCTACAAAAATGATGGATACGATAAGTAATCTGACATCCCGGTTCCGTATATGCGTCAGTTCATGGCCAATGACACCTTCCAGTTCATCGTCATTCAGCTTATCGATGATGCCCCTAGACAGGGAGATGGCATAAGTCCGGTCATTGATCCCGCTGGCAAAAGCATTCAGTGAATCGTCCTCAATCACGTTTATGGCCGGCATTTTCAATCCGTTGGCAATGCAGAGATTCTCAACCAGGTTGTAAACCCTTTTGTTTTCTCTCCTTTCCAGCGGTCTGGAGCCAGTGGCCAACTGGATAATAGTCGAATGAGTAAACCAGGCGATCACAAACCACAACGCCGTTACAATAACCACCACCGGTGCAGCCTGCAGGAACACCACATTTGGAGAATGAACCTCCCTGTCGAGCGAAAGAAAAAGAAAAAGATAGACCATCCCAAGCAACAGTATGGGAAATAAAACCATCATCAACATCGAGTTGAGGTTGTTCTTCCAGATTTGAGACTGTATACCCACGTATTTCATACCTCTGGCACCCTATCAGGATTCAACGTATCAAACATCACGACCCCATTTTGCATCAGGAACAGGTCTGAGAGGCAACAGATCTGTGGAGCACTCCTTCCCGACCGGAAAAATCTTCAGGAGAGCTGAAAACAGATCCCTTTGGCTTCATTTAAAACTGATGGTGGGGGGTTGTTCATTGGCCACTCTTTCTTCACCCAGGTCGAACAGTGTTTCCCGCTTAAAACCGAAAGATCCGGCAATCAGGTTGGCCGGGAAGGTTTCGATGCTGTTGTTGTAATCCCTGGTAGCGGCATTGAAGTATCTGCGGGCTGCCGCCAGTTTATTTTCAATATCACTCAATTCCTCCTGCAGTTGAAGGAAATTCTGGTTGGCTTTCAGATCGGGATAAGCCTCCACCTGGACTTTCAATCCCTGCAAGGCAGCTGACAATTTTCCCTCGGCGGCGATTTTTTCGTCTATGGTGCCTGCTCCAATGGCGGCTGCCCTGGCTTCGGTGATCCTGGTCAGCAGTTCCCTTTCATGGGTGGCATATCCCTTGACCACTTCTACCAGCTGAGGAACCAGATCATGCCTTTGTTTCAGCTGAACATCAATGTCCGCAAATGCGTTTTGACGATTGTTCCGTAAACGGACCATCCGATTATAAATACCGATGACCATAATTACCAACAGGACAATCAGTCCCAGAAATATCAGAAATCCCATAGTTGTGAATTTTTGTGTTCAGCAAATATAAGAGAATAATCTGTATTATCAGAGGGTTACCGTTACAAATCGGGGAAAGGCAACCACTGCTCCCTCTGATTCCCGGGAGTCAGTCAGACCGTCCCTGTCCTCAGATCTTTTCATCCGTACCAAGATTTGAAAAAACACTCCGGGCCTGCTGCCCATGTGTTTGTTAAGTTATTATTTTTCACTATTTTTCGTAACTGTTTGTAAATCCGGATTGCAATGGAAGAAGAGAATAAAACGGTACAGGAGGTTTATCAGAAGATGGCCCATCTCTGTAGCAGGTCAGAGCAATGCTCGCCCGATATTCTAAGGAAAATCAGGGAATCAGGAGTTGATCAGCTTACCGCTCAATCTCTGATCAGCAGGCTGGAAAAAGAAAATTTTCTGGACGACCGCCGGTTTGTAAGCCTTTATGTTAGGGAGAAATTCAAGATAAATAGATGGGGAAGGATAAAGATGCATTACTACCTGAAGATGAAGGGTTTGAAAGAAGAAATCATCCAATCGGGATTTACAGAACTGGATGAGGATGCCTATGTAGAGATGCTGGTTAAAACGATGAAAGAGAAAGCCCGGAGCATCAAAAAATCAGACAAATATGAAAAAATGGGGCAAGTCATTCGCTATGCCCAGGGGCGCGGATTTGAACCCGAGCTGATCCACCGATACCTGAATGCAGCGATGACCTGAAATCTCGCAGATTTCTATTACCTTTGCCAGCCGAAAAAAAAGATTGTCATGATTCTTAAAGAACAGGTTACTGACCTTGTACAGCGCAGGGAAGCGCTGAGGAGGCATCTTTGACTATGATGCGAAATTAACGCAGCTGAAAGAAGAAGAATTAAAAACGCAGGATCCCGATTTCTGGAACAATCCAAAGGAAGCAGAAGATCAGATGCGTGTGATCCGGTCTGTCAAAGTGTGGACAGATGGTTATGCCGAAGTGGAAAAGATCATGGAGGATTTTCTGGTCCTTTATGAATTCTTTGAAGCGGGAGAGGCTGATCCGGAGGAGGTGGACCGGGAATATGCCAAATCGTTGAGTGCCATTGAAGCTTTGGAAGCCAGGAATATGCTCCGGAACGAAGAAGACCATCTGGGGGCGGTTTTACGGATCAACGCGGGGGCAGGCGGAACTGAAAGCAATGATTGGGCCAGTATGTTGCTCCGGATGTATAGCCGTTGGGGCGAACAGAACGGTTATCAGGTGAAGGTTGTGGATATGCAGCCCGGAGATGAGACCGGGGTAAAAAGTTGTACTGTGGAGTTTGAAGGGGAATATGCCTATGGCTATCTGAAGAGTGAAAACGGGGTACACCGGCTGGTAAGGCTGTCGCCTTTCAATGCCCAGAACAAAAGGCAGACCTCTTTCACTTCAGTATTCGTAGCCCCGCTGGTTGACGATACCATTGAAATTGAGATCAATCCGGCCGATATCACCTGGGATACTTTCCGAAGCAGCGGTGCCGGAGGACAGAATGTAAACAAAGTGGAAACCGGAGTAAGGCTGCGCCATGCTCCGACCGGGATCATCATTGAAAACACGGAGAGTCGTTCACAGCTTGGGAACAAGGAAAATGCCCTTCGCCTGCTGAAATCCCAATTATACGAACTGGAACTGCGGAAACGGAGGGAAAAGATCCAGGAAATCGAATCGACCAAGAAAAGGATTGAATGGGGCTCGCAAATCCGTTCATACGTATTGCAGCCTTATAAAATGGTAAAGGACCTCCGCACAGGATTTGAAACCGGCAATGCACAGGCCGTACTCGACGGCGATATCGGCGGTTTCATCAAGGCGTACCTGATGGAGTTCGGTGGGGAATAAAGGCAGCAACAGACAGCAACTGCAGGCAGTCAGTACAAAGTACCTTTTAAATCCGGTAAGGCAAAGACAACATTCTGAAACCACCTATATGAATCCTGTCATCCGCCCGGTCAGAAAAGAGGATGCACCGGCCATCGTGGAGATCTATGCTCCGTATGTTTTGCAAACCCCGGTTTCGTTCGAAGAAGTGGTTCCTTCCGGAGAAGAGATGATCTCCCGGATAGAAAGGATTGCCCCTTTTCTGCCTTTTCTAGTATGTGAGACTAACGGGAAGGTCGTGGGATACGCTTATGCTTCCGACTATCGTTCGCGGTCAGCTTATCGCTGGATCAAAGAGCTTTCGGTTTATATCCACCCCGACTTCCACAGAAGAGGGATAGGACGTGCGTTATATTCCTCCGTTATCCGGATTCTCAGGCTCCAGGGAGTTACTTCGGTTCTGGCCGGGATCACTGTCCCAAACCCTGAAAGTGTCGGATTCCATGAAAATTTCGGATTCAGGAAAGCCGGAGAATTTCTGGCAAACGGGTTTAAAGCCGGCCAATGGCATAATGTGGGATGGTGGGAACTCGACCTAAACCCGGACCGCAGAATCCCCTGCGACAGGATCCTCCCCTTTGTGGAGATGCCTGAAAACCTCCTGGTCGAGATTTTCAGCCAGGGAATAAAGCTGCTTTCACTTTGAATATTCGTCAGCTTTTGCCATATTAGTGGAATTTTAAGCCATTTTTTACATGGCGGTTAATCAACACAGGATGAACGCAGAAGAACTGTTTATCAACCGGGAGATCAGCTGGCTATCATTTAATGAAAGGGTTTTGCAGGAAGCCGAAGATCCCAACACACCGCTTTTAGAGCGGATTCGTTTTATCGGGATTTTCTCCAACAACCTTGATGAGTTTTTTCGGGTCAGGGTAGCTACGGTCAGCCGGATGGTCGATTTCGGGAAAGATGAGGAGGGGCTGCTCGGTCCGCTTACCCCCAGGGAGTTGTTTGAACAGATCCAGCAGATTGTCCAGATCCAACAGATGAAAGTGCAGGAGATCTTTACGGGGATATTGCAGGAGCTGAATAAGGAGAACATTTTTATTGTCAATGAAAAAATGCTTTCCCATAACCATGGCGTTTTCGTCCGGAAATATTTCCAGCGGAAAGTGCTTCCCAATCTGGTTCCCATCATGCTTTCCAAAAAAACCCCTTTCCCTTACCTGCGTGACCGGTCGGTATATCTGGCCGTGAAATTGTACGGGGGAAACGTTCCCGATGATATGGCATACTCATTGATCAGGATCCCCTCGGAATCGGTACCCCGGTTTCTGGTGTTACCCCCCACAGGATCCAAAAAGTTTGTCATGATTCTCGACGATGTGATCCGGTACTGTCTTGACGATCTTTTTTACTACTTCGACTACAAGAAGTTTGAGGCTTACACCCTGAAAGTTACGCGTGACGCTGAAATCGACCTGGATGACGATATCTCGAAATCGTTCATCGAGAAAATGGAAGCGGGTCTTAAGAAACGGAAGAGCGGAAAACCGGTTAGGCTATTGTACGACCGGGAGATACCGCTCGACTTGCTCCGGTTTATACAGAAGAAGATGAAGATTGAAGAGCAGGAAAACACGATTCCGGGTGGGAGGTACCATAACCACAAAGACTTTATGGAATTCCCCGAAATCGGAAAGCCACACCACTACTATCCGAAACTCCCTCCTTTCAGGCACAAGGATCTTCCCCAGCATACCAGCATACTGAAGGTTTTACGCCGGAAGGACGTCATGCTCCACTATCCTTACCAGACTTTCACCCATTTCATTGATCTGCTCCGGGAAGCAGCCATTGATCCCCAGGTCGACGAAATCGGGATCACCCTGTACCGGGTGGCTTCCGACTCCAAGGTGGTCAATGCCCTGCTAAATGCAGTCCGCAACGGGAAAAGGGTGACGGTGGTCATTGAGCTCCAGGCCCGGTTTGATGAGGAAGCCAACATCTACTGGTCGAATCTGCTCCAAGAAGAGGGAGCCAACGTAATCAACGGCATACCCGGATTAAAAATCCACAGCAAATTATTGTGGATCAGGAGAATTGAAGGAGAGAAAGAGAGGAATTACGCCTATATAGGCACCGGTAACTTCAATGAAAGCACGGCCAGAATTTATGCTGATGAAGGACTGTTGACCGGCAATCCCGGAATTGCAGATGAAGTGGCTGATGTCTTTGAGTTTTTCAAGCACAATTACAAGCACTTCGAATATAAAAATCTGATCATCAGTCCGTTCAGGATGCGGAAACTTTTCACAAAAATGATTGGCAGGGAAATCAAGCTGGCAAAGAAAGGAAGGCCGGCCAGTATGATCTGTAAGATGAACAGCCTGATTGATCCGGAGATAATGATGAAGATCTATGAAGCCTCTCAGGCCGGAGTTCAGATTAAACTGATCGTAAGGGGTATTTTCGGACTGAAAACCGGGATTCCCGGCCTGAGCGAGAACATAGAAGCGATCAGCATTGTGGATAAATACCTGGAACACTCCCGCATCTTCATCTTTGGCAATGACGGGGAAGAACGCTATTTCATCAGTTCGGCCGACTGGATGCCGCGGAACCTGGACCGGAGGTTCGAAGTGTCGGTGCCCGTTTTTGACAAAGAGATACAGAAAGAGCTTAGAGAGATGCTGATGATCCAGTTGAAAGACAACACCAAAGCCCGTATACTGGATCCGGAACTTAAAAACAGGTATGACCGGAGCGATCCGCTGCATAAATTCAGGGCCCAGGAGGACTATTATAACCTGATCAAAAAACAACATCATGTAGTTATGAAAATATATCACAATCCCCGTTGTGCGCACAGCCGTGCCGGACTGAACTATCTGGAAAAGAAAGGCTACGAACTGGAAATCAGGAAGTACCTGACAGAAGGATTGAGCGAAGATGAGGTGAGGCAGATCCTTCGCAAAACAGGAAAAAATGCCGTTGAACTGATCAGGAAACAGGAACCTTTCTATAAAACCGAATTGAAGGGAAAACAGTTTACCGAAGAGGAATGGATTGACATTCTAATCAGGTATCCTCAGTTATTGCAGCGCCCTGTGGTGGTCAACGGCGAGAAGGCGGTAATAGCCAGTCCTCCCGAGGAGGTTGAAAAAATATTGTAAAGACCGCCTCCTGCCGTTCAGTGCAGGAAGTAACAGGATGGACAATTCTCCGTTTTATTATCAAGCGCACGTTAATTCCCGGGAAGATTGTGCAAAATTTTTTATTTCACCCGATTCTTTGTGAGAAAATTGTTTTTTCTTTGCACCGCCAAAACAAAAAGGGAGTTCACAAAGAATCCCGGTGTGAGGCAAAAAAATCTCGGGGGAATTTGCAGGAATATAAAAAATATCTATTTTTGCAGTCCCAAAATCAAGGGAAACAGTGAAAACGGTCGGTTCATCTAAGGGTTAGGATTCAAGATTTTCATTCTTGCCATAGGGGTTCGAATCCCCTACCGACTGCAACTTTTAACTAAAAGTATTTTAAAATGGCAAATCATAAGTCAGCATTAAAAAGGATCAGACAGACGGAAACAAGAAGGTTGAACAACCGGTATTATGCCAAAACCATGCGTAATGCCATCAAGAAATTCCGTTTGGAAACCAACAAGGATGAGGCGGTTAAGCTCTATCCTGAAGTGACGTCAATGATTGACAAACTGGCCAAGAAGAATGTCATCCACAAGAACAAGGCATCTAACCTGAAATCAAGCCTAGCACTTCAGATCAATCGTATGTAAAGCAACAATTTCATAAAGAGACAAAAAGCCTTTCCGGTAATTCGGAAGGGCTTTTTTCGTTTTCTCCCTACTCTGGTTGCTTTCCGTAAATGTGAAAGTCTGAATATCATAAAATTAAATCCGGGTGAGGAATGAGTCTGTGTCGAATTTTCGTAAATTTGTTCAGGACGCTTAAGAAAAATCATGGACGAATACCGTAGGCTCAATCTGAAACAGTGGGCGGTGGAAGACCGTCCGCGTGAAAAAATGCTGGCTCATGGCCCGCGTGCCCTCTCCGATGCTGAGCTGATCGCCATCCTGATCGGAACGGGAAACGCCGGGGAAACGGCGGTGGAACTCTCGCGCAGGATTCTGAGTTCAGTGGATAACAATCTCAACGACCTCGGAAAGAAGGATTCCGATTACCTCACCCGGTTCAAGGGCATCGGGGAAGCCAAAGCCATCAATATTCTGGCAGCCATTGAGTTGGGCCGCCGCCGGAAAGAGTCCGGAAATTCAGAGAAACCGAAGATCAACGGAAGCAATGATGCAGCCGCAGTGTTCATTCCCCTTCTCTCTGATCTGGACCACGAAGAATTCTGGATCCTCCTGCTGAACCGCAACAATAAAGTGATCGACAAATTCATGGCCAGTAAGGGAGGAATCACCGGTACGGTCATCGATGTGCGAAACATCATGAAAACTGCCCTCGACAAACTGGCCACCTCCATGATCCTCTGCCACAACCACCCCTCAGGAAACCTCTCCCCATCCGATGCCGACCAACAGATCACCCATAAGCTGAAAGAGGCTGGGAAGATCATCGATGTCCAGGTTCTTGACCACCTTATCATTACACAGCATAATTATTTCAGCTTTGCCGATGAAGGCATTCTCTGACATTGTAATTCTTTGGATCTGCATTCTGCATCATATTCCTGCTTTATTGTATATTTAACACCGGTAATCTGATGCAGAATGATCCTTATTTATTCAAACAAATATTCTCCCCGGCTGGAATACATTATCCGGCTTATCTTCAAAGACATCCTGCTTTCAGAAGTTGAACTAACAGGTGATCCCGATCTCTTTATAAACTCCCCTTACCCAAAGATCAGTTATGCTGACTCTGATCCCGGAAATTCCCTTTTCTTAAAAGCCAGCCCGTTGCTCTTTGCTGAAGGATGGCAGTTTCCTGAACCACAACCCGTCTATTTTGAAGGAGAAACCGGATTTTTCCCCACTTCTGCTGATTCATTCCTCCCTTTTGATCCTTTTGCATCGGCCTTTTTCGTAGTTTCCCGGATGGAGGAATACCGACCAGACAAAAGGGATCGGCATGGCAGGTTCCCGGCCACCGGAACGCTGCTTTTCCGCTGCGGACTTCTCGAAAAACCGGTAGTCAACCGTTGGGCAAGAATGATTGCAGACAAGCTGGAAGAAAAATACGGCAGGCCTTTGTTCCCCGGCCCTTCATTCAGTTTTCTCCCCACCATCGATGTGGATAATGCCTGGGCATATCTCCATAAAGGCTTTTTCAGAACAGCGGGGGCCTTTCTGAAAGATACACTGAAAGCTGACTTCACTAGCGTGGCCGAACGTTTCAGGGTGTTGACCGGGGGAAAAGCCGATCCCTATGACACCTATTCATATCTGGAGCATCAGTTTAGAAACAGGGAAGGGAAAGTCAGGTTTTTCTTCCTCCTAGGTCATTACAGCCTGTTTGACAAATCAATCCCATGGAAAAACAGCCATTTCAGGAAATTGATTTCTGCCATTAGCCGGAAATATCCCGTCGGGATCCACCCCTCCTGGCTTTCTTCCCAGTCCGGGAATCCCGGCCTGCTCAAAATGGAAAAGGAGCGGCTGGAGACGGTCATTTTAAAGCCGGTTTACCGGAGCCGTCAGCACTATTTGCGGCTGACCTTCCCGGATACTTATCAAAACCTGGTCAAAGCTGGCATCCGTGAAGATTATTCCATGGGATTCCCAGAGATGGCGGGATTCAGGGCCGGCATCTGCACCCCATTCTTTTTTTACGATCTGACTAAGGAAGAAACAACATCCCTGAAGATTTTCCCGTTTCAGGTGATGGAGGTAACCCTGGCGCAATATATGGGACTGGAGCCCGCCGGTGCTTTGCAGAAAACCGGAAAGCTGATGGAAGAAGTGAGGTCAGCAGGAGGCCTGTTCAGTTCTGTATGGCACAACGAATCGCTGTCAGATGCAGGAAGATGGAAAGGGTTCAGGAAGGTATTCGAAGAAATGAACGAAAAAGGATTCCGCTATGCAGAAGGGGAATAACCTGTCTCTCCGGTTTGTCAAACACGCCCGGATTGATTTCGGTCTGTATGGACAATGTGTGGCCAGAGCTTCCGGCCTGGTTTATGCCTGCGCCTGGTACCTGGATATCAAGGCCGGTGAGTGGGATGCACTGGTGTGGGGTAACTACGAGTACGTTATGCCGGTTCCCAATCGCCGGAAATGGGGGATCCGCTATGTATACCAGCCTGTTTTTGCCCAGCAGCTGGGGATCTTCCCCACCCCGCCTGAGAAAATACAGAAGGCCTTCATCAATGAACTGACCCGGAGATTCCGATACATTCACTACCAGATCGGAGAGGTTCCGGCTGAAAACATACTGGGCAAATTTAAAATAAAGAATTTACACACCCGGATATTATCCCTGGAACCGGGATATGATGCGCTTTGCAAAAAGTTTGCAGGATATATCCGCCGGAATCTGAAAAAAGCAGAATCCAGCGGGATCCGGGTGATCAGGCAATCCAGTCCGGACGATTTCTTCCGGCTGCAGAAGATATCCAAAGAGATCCCCGTCCCGGAGCAGAGCTGGAAATCGCTCAGAAAGCTCATGGAGGCCACCCTGCCCGACGGACGGGGAGTGATCTATGCCGCAATGGACCGCAACGGTGAGCTTAATGCGGCCGCATTTTTCATCATCTGGAACCACCGTGCCTACTATCTGATGGTCGTTTGCAATTCCAAAGGACGGGAACAGCGGACGGTCTTTGCCATCCTCGACCGGTTTTTCAG
>CAYWTT010000031.1:0-16254 GCA_964461245.1 uncultured Prolixibacteraceae bacterium
CTGTTTCACATCCTTGCCTTTATTCTGATCAATCGGGGTATAATCCGGTGAACCTGTGCTCAGAAAGATATTTTCATAGTCTCTTTTCACATCATACTGGGGATCAGTAAAATCCATTTCATTGCTGGCAATCTGAAATTCAACACTGTTGAATGGTTCCTGTCCTGAATATTCACCGCACTGAAAAGTGTAAGGAAGTCTGACCGATTCCGGAGCATCGTGGGCGAGTGCGGGCTTGGCCGGAAGCGGGGCTTCCGGTTTCATCCAGAATTTATCGATCATCAGGTCTTCTGTAAAGCCCGGAGGGAGTTTAGTCCCGTTTGAATAGGTTTCTACGGTCATTTCCCTTTTTGCGCAGTCAATGTCCACTATCTGGAATATTTCTCTTTCAATGGTTTTCTGGACATCCTCATAATCGGTATAGGCGGTCTGCCCCCAGTACTGATCCCCTGAGGCACCGCCGTTGATAATCACATGGCAGGGATGATCCCGCAGCGAACCTCTTGAATAGAGATGAGAATGGCCGGTGATATGCATTACATATTTGCTTGATTCAGACAACAGTGGACCATAACTGTTCCTAACCGCCACCGATCCGTCGCCGGGCATTTGTTCGCTCAGAAAACAAAAGTGGTTCACAGCAATGATCCATTTTACGGATGGATCCTGATCGGCCGCGGATACGATCTTCCCGATCCAATCCAATTGATCCGGGTCATTCCCGAGGTTGCTGTTGATCATTACGAAAAGAATATCGGCAGTCTGAAAAGCGTAATATTCTTCCCCTCTTTTACCGGTGATCCCTTTATACGAAACGTTGTCGTAAGTGTAATGTGCACGGTACAGGTTCAGCAAAGGATCCTGACTGTATTCATGATTCCCTACCACAGTCATAATGGGGATGTTGCTCATTAAAGGTCTCGACTGTCCGAAATGCATTTTTTCATAGTGTTCCAGGATTCCGGCATTCACCTGGTCTCCGTCGCAAACCAGTAATCTCAGATGATCTTCAATCAGGGTGTCGGAAGGAGACGTGGCATATTTTTCAATTACTTTGTCTTTACAAGCCTGTACCAGTAATTCATATCGTTTGTCTGAAATTACCTGATGATCTCCTATTATGGCGAAACGATAATGTCCGGAAAAATTGCCCTGGCTGGGTTGGGTTCTGAACCTCCGTATACCGGAGACCTGGTTTCCCGTTACCGTCCGGTAGTAATAGCGGGTATCGGGAGTCAATCCGGACAACCTGGCGGTGTGCCACCAGTAATTGCCCGCAAGGCTGTCGCATTTTCCTGTCGTTGTGCGGATAAGCTGATCGGATGACAATCCGTACTCTACCAATGACCCCGTATCGGAAGCTGTTCTCCAGCTGATACAAATAGATGTGTCAGAGGGTGAAGAAAGGTATGGTTCAATTTGAGCCACTGCTTTCCCTGTCAGACAGTTCAAAGCTGCAAGGAATATTCCTGAAAAAATTGCTTGGTTCAGCATTACTGAAGGGTTGCATTTCGACTTTTCCCGGAATGACAAACTTACAGGGGAAAGTGTATGCAACCATAATCGGATGTGATACATTTTCAAAATGATCAATTAGATTTGTTAATTTATAAGATGAATCCACTTCCGGAATTTGGTTCCCGGAGCAGACTCAATGGTAATATAATTTCATTTTTTCAATTCAATCACAAACAACCAGTCTCATTTGCCAGGGGTTTACTTCCGGGAGGACAAATTTCTGATAAGGCCCGTCTTTTCCGGAGGAGCGGACCATGCTTTCCCTGCATTCCATATCATATATGCGTATGGATTCTTTTTCAGTCCTTATCATCAAAACAACCTCTTTACCCGGATCAAACGAGGAGTTTGTAAAAGCCAGTGCTGTCCTCCCGTTCCGTGGTTCACGAACCCAAAGATTGATTTTGTGGAAGGAGGCTACATACGCCGGTAGCTGATCATTGGAAAGCCAGCGGAATACCGATTTCATCTGGGAACTTTTGGAAAGGTTTTCCATAAAAGTCCAGGGGTAGTAACCAGCAACGCAGATTCTTCCTCCCAGTTTATTAATGAAAATTCCGGATGTACAGGAGGATACCTCTGCTCCTGAATAATCGGTCAGTGCGGAAAGGATTTCTGCATTTTTATCTGTTTTCCTGAATGAATAAGCCGGCGATTTCCAGAATGACTGCCGGTTGTCCCGCTCACGGCCTGCAAAACTGCCGTTTAACGGATGGTTTGTAAATTTTTCAATGCGGTCTCGGGATTCCTGTCCGGTCACCTCAAATCCGGTCATATCCCCGAATCCCATATCGTTCAGTTGCTGTAAAGCTCCGGCATCCAGGTATACACCGCCGGACAGCAGTTTCCTGATTTCTTCCTTTTGAAGCGCATATACATTGTTTTTCCCGAGCAGGGTGACCACTGCATTTTTACCCGAATAACAAGTGGGAAGCCCGATATCTCCGAATTCATGAGAGACCACAGGACTACCGGATTCCGTCCAGTTTCCTTTTTCAAGATTCACAGTGCTGTAACTCTCTTTATTCCAGAAGGTCTGTATCCCGGTACATGGTGAACGGCCCAGATTGCGGGCCAACAGATCAAAAAATGGCCGCATATCTTTTATACGTGCCACCAGAGGTTCAAATTCATCAAGGGGTTCATCATATCCTGAAAGCACATTGAACGCAGTTCCTGTACATCCGGCACCTATGTGGGAACAGGCTTCCAGAACGGTGATATTGGCTGCTTTCTTCAACCGTTGATATGGAAAATTTTCTATTTCCGACTGGATGGAAACCACATTCTCCGGGAGCAACGAGACCTGCCGGCCTATTTCGTTCGATTTTCCGGAAAGCTCCTGGGTGTGCAGATCGGTATAATAGCCGCCGCCCGGGCGCCACATTACCGGTGTCTGGTCGGGACCGGCCAGAATCCCTGCCCATGTATCAAAATCATAACCTTCGAAAAAACGCTCGCCGGTCATAAATCCCAATGGCATGGCGGGATTGAGATCATGCACTGTTTTTTCGATCAGCCGGAACAGATTTGAAATCGTGTTCCGGTTATGTTGCAGCCATGCTTTGCGAATGTTCAGTTTATCGCCGGGCAAGCCTTCATCAAACGCTTTTTTCAGCGATTCACGGGTATATCGGAAACCCGTTTCCCGGGCGAATATTTCAAGGCATTTATCACAAAAGCAGCCGTTACCAATGGGCATATGACCGAAACGAACATCATCGTCGATCCAGATGTAATCGGGATAGGCTTCTGCAACCATCCGGTATATCGACTTTATATATTCCTGATAATTACTGTCATTGGGACAAAACGAACCGAGGCACACTTTGCCGTCGATGTTGGTCATCGGAGTATAATCTCCTTTCACCGAATTGCCGAGGTTTTCTTCATGGTGACCTATCGTGGTAAGGACGTTGATCCCTGACCGATATCCCCGTTTTCGTGCCTCTTGCATCCGTTCTTTCATGATTTTTGTACGTTGCCCGATCACATCGGGTGGCAGAGGAGAATGGGTAAACGAGGTGAACAGGGTAATTTCATCGGTCGCTCCTTGGTTTCTGTCCAGTAAATCCAATAATCCGGCAAACCGTTCTTCCCTGTACCATTGAGTTACCCCAATTCTGAATGAGATAAATGCTTTGTTAATCTCTCCGGTTCTTTCCCGCACATCAGGGGGTAACCCCTGTTTCCCGGCATTTGGTTGACAACCCGCCAAACACAGGAAAAAGAATATGGTTTTGTGTATTTTCATTTGGTTTTGTTGATTATGATTGAGTAATTAATACATCCGGGGAATTCCAAGCCGGGTTTTCCCGGAGGCATGATATCTCACCTGTTCGTTCTCCTGCGGATTTTCTTCCTGCACCGACCACAACTTCGGATTCCCGCCTTCAGGAAGAACGGTTATCACTTCATTCTCCCTGGTCGGGATCACTAAGGTATTTTCTGAAATTTTCCGGATCCCCTTTTTCAGGCTGGAAAACACAGATGCTTTAGGCCATGGAATTTCCAGTTTACAGGGATACCCGTGAAGGCTCTGAATGCAAATCCATTGAATTATTCCGTCGTTGATTTCGGAAGAAACGATAAAACCGCCTTCTGCATGAAGGGTAAAACGTCCGGTCCGGTTTGCCGGGAAAGCTGGGAATACGCGGATGGTCCCGTCATAGCTCTGCATTAACGATTCATTCATCGCTGTGGCCAGCAACGACATCGATTCCATCGACATATGGCGGAATGGCCACATGGGAAACGGGAATGTGCCGGCTTTCGGCGAAGCGGCATCCCGTACCATATTGGTTCTGAAAAACATTTCCGCGTCTTTTTTAACTTCATTTTCACCGCCTATGTGCCCCCATCCATTGCAGTAAATCTGCCATTTTCCGGGAAAATTGGCCAGATTGGCTGCCAATTCCCCTGCCAGCCCCAGTCGTGCCAATACAACCGGAACTGGATCCCAGCCCATGACATCGTTCCCATACAACAAAGCCGTGGAGGTCATGATCCGGAACTGAGGAGTCTCTTTTTGCGCCAGACCAATCATCCCGGAGGGAAAAACAGGGGAGGAGGGGACCGAGGGGAATATGCCATCCAGCAATTTAAACCCGTAATTGTAAGTTGAATCTTCGACAGGATAATAAACGGTCAACATCTTGTTCTCTTTGATTCCCCAACCGGCAGCATAAATATCCTTCCCCGGGGAAGGCTCTCCCTTGAAAAATCCGCGACGTAGTATGTACCCTGACCGTTCTGCTGAAATGGTATTTTCATCTGCCCTGATGACCGGCAAAGGGGCCAGATTTTCCGCAATCTCTTTCCATTTCTCAGATTCCGGCAAATCCATGCCGGCTGATTTCAAAGCTTCCAGAACTGCCGGGAACAAAACCCGGGCATAAACCAGCTCAGTGAGCCCGTCTTTCAGCATGATCCAGCCTTCGTAACCGGTTCCCCCTTTGGCATGATATAGCCCATCGCTTTCTCTGACAAATAACGATTCATAAAAACGGGCTGCCTCAATCATAAAAGGAAGGGCTTTATCCTTTAAAAATTCTTTATCACAGGTATAGCGGTATTGCTTCCAGAAATCAAGTGCAATTTCGGCTACCGGGGTATGGTTCTTTTTTTCACTGGTTGAATTGTATCCTCTCCTTTCTGTAACATCCGAAATGAAAGCACCACCGGCATTGAAGATTTCTTTTGCATCTTTTTGGGCATGAGGCAGCGAATTGAACCGGTATTCGAGATAGGGAGTGACCAGTTCATGAAATCCTGCCGCATTCACTGGCCAGTATAATTGCTGCTGGTTCCAGTGAAAGTAAAAATTCCAGTTCTGGACATCCCGGCTCCAACTCCACAAGCCATTGTTAAAGCGACCGGGGTACTTTCCTCCTTGGGAAGCGTTGGTATAATACATGGTTAAGTACCAGAGGCTGTTCAGGTAATCATCCCCATAATCCATAAATGACCGGTTCCATATCGATTCCCAATAAATGGCATTGGATTCCTGAAAATAATGAATCCCATTTTTCTGTGCCGAAGCCAGGCTGTTTCTGACTTCTGAAACGGGATCTCCGTTACCGGGTGAAGTAACGGTAAAAGCCAGCTTCACGTGTGCATGAGTGTTCCCGGAAAGCTGCATGGAGGCACACCTTGAATGGATCCGGGAATAATTTAACTTCGTTCCCCCAGGGTCAATGACTTTACCGCCGGCGGCAAATTTGCCTGTGGATAAAGTCTGCGTGATATAAATCCCGCTGGTGTCTGCAATCGTTTCGGTTCTGGCCAGTCCGATGGAGGCATCCCGGTTGATGAGGCTGTACCAGTGCGAAAAAGTCCGGGAACCATACCGCTCTGCCGTTATTTCAACCGGTGCCTCTTCTTTCAGGTTACAGCCCAGGTCACATAAAAAAATGCCTGTTTCATGATCCACGAAGGCTTTTACATTCACCTCCCCAAACGGAGTAACCGACCGGATGTTTAATGACGCATCGGCCAGATTCAGTTTTGCCTTGAAGTCAGAAAGATACATTACGTTGAAAACCGGAAACCTGAAATCAATGATTATCATGCAGGCATGGCGTTGTGTGGTACTGTAATCCTCTTCTTCCTCATTCCAGTTTCCGAAACGGGTGAATGCAGCATCGTCCCACAGATCACTCTTATTGACAACCGCAATGATTTTGGAATTTTCACACCATACCAGCACTCCCGTTTCTCCGTTACCCAGCGGAAAACCCTGAAGCGGATCACACGGAGGAGTCAGGTATACAAGATCATATTGTGAAATCCTGCCAGGCCAGGAAATGTTCCATTTTGCTGTTTTGGGATTAAACACTGAAAGAACAGCAGGCTGATTTTCTTCACGCTGAAGGTTATTTCCTGAATTTGCAGTTCCGGGTATGAACATCGGAAATAACAGTATGGTCAGGAATAAGATCCGGTTTTTGAAACACTTCTTATCTGCTTTCATGGATAGGATATTTCGATATTCCATATTCTTAGGTTCCCAGAAAATCATTGCTCTTCATATAAATGGTACACTTTATATCTGATCTCCCCCTATTTAAAAGGAATAATTGTCGTCATAAAATTTATTTTGATTTGAGTCAGAGAATAACAAAAATTTTCGATTGCAAGGGTGCCAGGTTCAATTTGATTTTGTTTTCTGGAATTTTTTGTTCCCTATCCGTTTCTCCTGTTTGCGGATCCAATCCAACATACCGGTTCCCCTCCGCAACTTTCAGCGCACCGGTATAGTTTTCGTCTCCGGTATTGGTTATGAGGAATATCTTTCTTCCTTCCCGGGTGAATTTTCCCATGGCAATGTCAGAACAGGATGGAATAATTTTTTCCTTATCCCCGATGACCCCGAAAAGCTGATCCGGTGAAGGACACTCAGAAAAGTCACCGGCCATCACGATTTTTACCCCGTTTTCTTTTGCTTTGGCAATAATACCGGAAATTGAGTGTGAGAACACGATGTCTTTGGGAAAAAGAAGGGTAGAATAGAGATCCTTTCCTATTCGCATGGTTCCGTTTTCGGTGAATGTAGCCTTTTCAAGCGTGAGATAGTCCACCAGTACAAACGGGATCTGGGCTTTTAACAGGTTTGTTCCCAGGTCTCTGAAAGAAGATTCAATTGTTTTTGATAACCTGCTTTGGGTTTTTGAACTCATTTTTTCAGCGGCGGGGATGTACTCCCGCTGCAGATCATAAACCGGGTAATAAAGCAAGACCTTCCTGACAGGCATGGCATCCATGACCATGGAATTCACCCTTCCGATAAAATCACAATAAGCTTTATATGCAGTTTCATTGCGGTAAGGGTATTTGTTGCTGTAAGCGATGGCGTAATAGAGTGTGAAGTCTGTAACGCCAAATGCCATTTGCCAGGCTGTCGCTGCCTGCATCTGTTGAATGGATGCAGGACCTTTGCCACCCATGGTTTGGCTGAAATCGCTCATTTCGCACATAATACGGCGTTGCCCGGTCAACACTGCGGAAGAAGCCGGAAAGAAGACCGACATCCATGCATCCCGGTTCCAGATCGAAGGATCCGAACTGAGCTGGTCTAAGCCCGGAATATCAAATCCGGTTCCGGCCAACAGCTTATTCCCATCCAGCGGCACATGGATCGCAGGGTATTCCTCCCTCAGACAATGGCCTGATGAGACCGGCCCAATTCCGCCATTCTTCTTCCTCATTGTTCTGCACCATTCCTGAATGGCATTGTAATAGTATTCTTTATCCAGTTCGGCAAGCAGTGACCAGAATTTCTGCCTTACAACCTTATCCTTTTCTTCTTCGCCTGAAAACAGGGAACCAAGGGATGTTATCAGTTCTTCCCCGTATTTCTCTTTGTATTTCGCAGGTAAGTCTTCTGACCAGGAGATCATCGGCAGATTTTTTTTCTTTACATCCAACGGATCGGTCACTTGCACATTTTTCCGAACGCTTTCATTCAATTCACCCAAATTCACAGCCATCATGGACGGCTCGTCGGTAAAAAAGGCTTCCACCTCTCCGAAGAGATCCGGTCCGAGGTGATGAAAATAGGCCTGGTGTGTCAGTTCAATGAATTTCTGGGTGGCTTTATAATTCAGCGGATTGGGGTAGCGGCGGGCAACATAAAAGTTGTTGCATGCATGTGTATATTCGTAACAGGGACGAACAACAAAAGGATTCCTGTTTCCTTTGTCATACACCATTTCGAGCGCTTCCAGGGAGGGATCGGCTTCCAGGACCCTGCCGCCAGCTCCTAAACTGGGATATCCGTCCTCGTCGTATATCCACACCCGCAAGCCCTGGCTGCGTATAGCCTTTACTCCGTCAGTGAATACTTCCCAATCTTTTTCCGATTTTAAATACTGCTCCCCGAAGGGTACATTGCACACCACGCCACCCAGGCCACAGCTGTCCTTAAAATAGCTGGCCTTGTTACGGATATCTGTCCCGTGGACAATCTGTAGAGGACGATAAACGGATGAGGGTGATGACCAGGCAATCCACCAGTTCTCTGGCATTACCTTTTGATGGGTACATTGAATCCCAAAGAGGCTTACAACCATAGCAACGCTCAAAATAATGGAAAGATGCCGTTTCCCCGTTTTCATATCGTATTTATTTATTTGGTACAAGCGCCTGTCTTGTGGATTTGTGTTTTTCATCATCCAATCTTATAACTGACTATCCTTTCCCCATTCTTTGTTGGGTTGGCTTCCCATCAAAAATTCCAGGGTCCCGCCCTCTTTCAGGGTTTTATAGCTGATCCACGGCTGATTGAAATCTTTTCCGTTCAAATGGGCCGATTGTATATAAAAATTGTCTTCGCTCACCTTTCTGGCAACAATCCTGAATCTCTTGCCGTTGTCCAGGTGAAGGATTAATTCAGGAAAAATGGGTGAACCTATCAGGTAAACGGGTTCTGCCGGATCAGACGGGAACAGGCCCATTGCGCTCATCACAAACCAGGAAGACATAGCTCCGGCATCGTCGTCCATGGATTCAATGTACCCTTTCGTATCAGCGCGGTAAATCCTGCCAATCACCGGTTCTTCAAAGAAGCCGTGGTTATGATATAACTGGGTCACCTTTTTGGTGGTAAAGGTGCGGGCCCATTTCTGGGTCAGATAGGGTTTTCCCAGGTAATCAAACAAAAAAGGAGCATGAATATCCGGCTCATTCAGGTGCATGTAAAAGTCCTTTTCGAAAAAATACTCCAGGTCTTCTGCCAGTTTGTCTTTTCCTCCGCATAAGCCGGCCAGTCCGCTGATGTCATGAGGCACAAACCAGCGATAATGCCAGAGATTGCCTTCATAAACGTATTTTTCAAATTCTTCCACGTCGGGTACCGGTTTTCCTCCCGGGGTGAAAAATCCGCGAACATTTCCCTGGTTGTCCTTTTGCCGGGCACACCATATCTTTTTATATGCCGATGCCCCTTCTCTGAGTTGATCCATTTCGCCGGTTTTCCCCAGCGACTGGGCCATTTTTAGTGCGAAAGAGGCATGGTATGCTTTTTCAAGTATTTCACTTACATTATTTTCTTTTAATCTTTCGTAGTCTTCTTTCATTCCCCGGAAGGCTGTTTCTGTGTCAAAATCGCCCAGTCCCTTGTAATAGGCATCCATAATCACTGCACCTGCAAATTCCATCCGGATATTAGGTGTTGGCCAATATTTGGGATCTCCTCCGTCACGGTGTGTATAATAATCGACCAATGACCGGGCAATATTTTTGGCAATCTCCGGTTCTGTCAAAGAAATCAGCGAATATTTCCTGAAATCATCCCACAGACTCCAGGTGGAATAAAAAGTAAAATCAGGAGCCAGGTCGTGCGTCTGAAACAATGTATCGGGGTGATGAGCTATCCGGTACGTGCCAACCGAGGAGGTGGCATTGCTCGGGACCAGGTAGGAATGATACAAATGGGTGTAAAACAAGGTTTTGAATTCATTAGTCCCTCCTTTTATCTCTAATTTGGAGAGTTTTTCTTTCCATACAAGTGCAGTTTTCTTTCTCGCCTTTTCGAAATCCCATCCTTTAATTTCCGTAGTTGCTTCCATCAATGCCTGTTCCTCACTGACCGGTGATAAACCCACTTTCAGCCTGACCACATCATTTCCGTTTCCTGGGAAATTCAGCCAGACCCCTATGTTATTCCCTTCGCGGAGCGGCTCTTTGCTGTTGTGGTCCGGTCCTTTCCAGGTGGTGAACGAGGTAAAGGGTGAGTCAGTCACCATGGCAAAATAGATCACATGATAACCTCCTCCGCTGTTGTGAAGCGATTTGATCATCCCGGTGACTTCATGATTGTTCCTTACCTTCAGTCTGGCATTCAGTATGCCCACATAGCTGTGTGAAAGGTCCACCACGATGTAACGGTCATTCTTTACCTCTCCCGGGAAGGTGTATTTGTGGAAACCGACTCTTTCCGAAACGGTCAGCTCTGCTTTTATGCCCGATTCCAATACCACCCGGTAATAGCCGGCAGAAGCCTGTTCCGATGGCTTGATGTACTTTTCCCTGAACTCATTGATGTCATTGGTGAATTTTCCAATGCCCGGTTTGATCAGAATGCCTCCTCCTTTACCCTTTGAACCGCCTCCTGGGATCCTGAGATGAGAGAAGCCCTCTATATATTCATTTTCGTAATAATATCCCACATGCGAATCACCTTCTGTTTCCGGGGAAAGCTGAACCAGTCCGAATGGGTAGGATGCACCGGGGTAAAGTTGTCCGTTATCCCCTTCAGTACAGATGAATGTATTGACATACTTCAGCGGATTTACGGCAACTGGAGCCAGGCTAAAGAGCATTAAGATCACCGTTAAAATGCAGGTGTTTAAATGATTACCTTGATTCCTCATGGTTGTTCCGATCGTTTGGTTAATTGGATTTATACGGCCCGTGAATGGATTTAATGCTGAACTGCTCATCGGAATCGTCCAGGATATAAATCATATAGCTGCCGCCGCCCGGGTTCACCCGGACGACAATATGCCCTTGTTGGCTCTTCAGACTATCCATCCTGCCACAAACGACACGGGTTTCCTCCATGGTGTTGGTGGCAAAAATGTCGCGGGGTCCAGAATAGGTCCAGTTGGAGAGCATCCGTGCCAGAATATTGGCCGCCGGCTGACTGGGAGACCAAACCTGTATGATGATCACACGCGGGCGCAGTGCCTGAAGAAATGGAACACCCATCGCATCATAATAGGCATGGTGATTGGCTTCACAAACCTCGACAGGTCCGGTGACCAATCCGACCTGTGTTTCAATATCCTGCCAGGATCCGGGTGAACCTGCAGTGAGATCGCCGCCATTGAAATAATCAAACTTTCCGTAAGAAAGGCGGAAAGCAATGCTGCACATGTTTTCACCCGGAATTTCTTCAGGTTTCAGATCTTCCATGGCGGGAAAGCAGTTTCGTCCGGTAAATCCCACCCCCGTCCATACTTGTCCGTTGGCTGCCAAGTTACGGATTTCAAAATCCCTGTATTTATCTGGATGATGAACCAGAACAAACTGGTTGTTTGCCCCTACCCGGAATTGTTCCGCCTGAACCCCCTTATTTTCCACATGCCATCTGACAAATCGGATATAGTTCTGAATATACTCCCCTTTCAAAGGTCCCGGCCAGTTGTAATCAGGCCAGTTGCGGTCCACAATTTTATCGAAAGCGATTTTATCACCCACTTCCGTGATACCGCTCAGCAGGTATCCTCCTGTTGCGGAGGCTTTCAGTCCGGGGTATAGCTCACCGATATGATCGTCATGAAAATGGGTCGCCAGCACATAATTTACCCTTTTCTCAGGATTATTACTGAGGAAATGGAGAATATACCGTGAAATCCATTCACCGGGGGTGCGGCTGCCATCCGGTGTCGGGTCGGTCACCTGGGGTTTGGGGCGCCCTGTGGCCCCGGCATCAACAAGCATGGTGGTTCCGTCAGGTAGAATGAAAAATGACGATTCCCCTTTGCCGGTATTGATGTGGTGAATATCGAGAAAGCCTTCCTCCCATAAGGGAAGTGTGTCTCCGATTTTTACCTGGCCATAGCTGGTGGTCGATATAAAGGCAGAAACGGCCAGAAAAACAGTGATTCTGACAGATGTTCTCATAAAAATTCTTATTTTTTTACTTTAAAAACAGGTTGTACCGGACGGAGGCCAAATACCCCAAATATTCCGCTAAGCCCGGAAATATCATTGACCAGCGGAAAGTCAACACCGGTATTAAAAAGCATTTTTATCATCTCCGGAGAATCGGTTCCAAAATAATTAATCCGTATCCCATTCTCTTTCAATAGTTTCACGTCGTTGGCAAATTCAGGGTAGTCCGACTTCGTCAGCTGGATAAAGTCGGTTTTGGTCCGTAGGGTTCCTTTGACATATTCCCGGGGAGAGTCTTGTCTTTCCATGTTGCAGATTAAAATTCCCGGTACAGCATTTCCAGCCTGCCGGGCGGCTGTGGCATTACATGCCAGGAAGGCCTGATGCAGTCGTCCCTGCTTTTTAATCATTCTGGCTGCCATCAGGGGCAATTTCCCATCCCCTTTAATATGGATGTTCAGCCAGATATTATATGGCATCTCTTTTAGTACTTTCTGAAGGGTAGGGATCCTGATTCCAGCAAATTCAGAAGCCATCCAGCTTCCGGCATCCAGCTTCTTGATATCGGCCAGCGTGAGATCCGAAACCTTCCCCTTGCCGTTGGTGGTGCGATCGACGGTGGCATCGTGAAGAACAACCATCTTGTGGTCTTTAGTGAGCCAGACATCAAATTCAATCATCTGGGCACCGGCTTCAACGGCAGCTCGAAACGCAGGGATCGTATTTTCCGGATGGGTTTTCATTGCCCCACGATGCGCACAAAGTCCGCGATCAGGAAGACTGAACGTGGGATCGGTTTTTTTGGGTGATCCTGCACCCCTGGCTGCTGCAGGAATGGCTGTTCCCAGGAAAAGTCCGATGAGTAGGAAAAAGGGCAGGTACGACAGCCCAATGTGATTTTTTTCTGTTTTTGGCAGCATCACGTTTTTAGCTTTTTTAAAATTTCAGCAATTTCAGTTGATCCTTCCACCTCTCCGGTCTCGGTGACCCGTGTGATATTGGCTGTTTCATAGAATACATACCCATTCAACACGGAATGTTCTCTGACCAATCCGATCTCTGCTTCGGTACTGGCGAAAGGACCGTTGAATGACATTCCGTGGAAATCGCCCTGCAGACAAATCGGTTTACCGGCAAGGCGGGCAGCGTTGCTGAAAACATCGACCGCCCGGTTAAAATTCCATGGGCGAAGCTGATAAATCCCGCGGATTTCCAGTTCGTCAGCAATCTCTTGAACCCAGGTTTCCCATTGCCATTCAAAATTATACGGATAGGAATTTGTTTTTCCCGGACGGTCATCAGGAATAATTAGTTCTGTCTCCAGGTGGACGGTGAGCTTTTTTCCCCTGCTTTTCACCAAATCCCTGGCTTCACGAAGGAAAAGGGTGTAAGCATCGCCATTTATTTTGCTGAGGGTTGTAAAATCGGTATTCCCCTTTGAAGCCTTGATGACCGGTTCATTAAATCCGTATTCCCAGCGCTCAGGCGACAGCGTATGGTTTGATGTCCGTATGTTGATTCCATCCACACCTCTGTCAAGGCAGTAACGGACCATATCCAGCCAATGTTCCCTGACTTCGGGGTAGATGGGATGCATATGGCCCGGGATGTATTCCGGTTTTCCGCAGGCTACTGCCACATATCCCTCTTTGTCTAATGTGATTGTGTCGGTGATGTTATACTCACCAAAAGAATAGAAATCGCGATAGTGCGCTTCCATTTTTTGCCTGTCGTTTATTTCAGACTGAACTTCCGGATGCTGTAAATAGGCCACAGTTTGCTGAAGTAATCCTGACTTGTAAAAACTTTCATAATGGTCGTCAAGATGAACCTGCCCGGTACTCATCGTTAACGGAAGTGTCTTTTCTCCGGCACTCACAAGTTCAACAAGATTCCCTTTTTCATTGCTGAAATCTCCATCTTTATCAGCCAGGGAACATCTGATCAGAAAGCAGGTATGGCCCGTCGGGATTTCCAGCCCTTCAAGATGAAGAATCCTGCACTGCCTCCAATAAGGGAACCGATACCGCTTTTCAATGGTTTCACGAAAAAACACGGGACCTTCATATTTAACGAATCGGTTATTTGATGCACTTGTCCAGATGGAAAAATGGTCACCTTTCAGCCGGGTTGGACGGTTGTCGCTTTTTACCAGGCGTATAGCTGAAACAGGTTCCGTACATTCATGGCTTCCCGGCCGGCGTTTCAAACACAACGTGGGATTGGCAGCTGCAAATCTTCGCATGGAAGGGAAGATCCCGCGCAGATCCTTTATTGCTCCGGTCCCGGCAGGACATGGCATTGTGTGGGGTAATACAATACCAAAACATCCCCCTTCAAAAGGTTTTATTTCCCCGTAAAACTCAAGGCCATGTGCGTGTGCCGATTTTACGGCTTCTCCTAAAAGGTCGATTCCCTGCGGATAATTTTCATACAGGGTCCACAGTGTGTCGACTATCCATTGATGCCTTGTTACTCCGACAGAAGCGAGGTATTTGTGCAGTCCGTCAAGCTGTGCACGGTCCATAAAACACTTGTGCCGCGTATAGTATTCATCTGAGCGGACTGCAGGCGTGTCATACCTGTTGCCACGATGATTAATAATGATGTTATCGCTGAAATCGGTTGTGGCATAAAGCTGCTTGGCATTTGATTTTACTGGTTCTTGGACCGTTCTACCTTCAGAGGTAAGTGATCCGGGGAGTTTTCCTAAAGTTACCGCTCCCATCCCTGATAAGCTGGTTATCATAAATGATCTTCTTGTGATCTCCCTTTTCATAAACCTCACTTTTGGTAGCTGAAATCTTTTGCTAATACCCGATTTTACCGAATCCTGCCTTCAGGAAGGCGTTATTTTTTTTATATCCATCCAGGGTGGCAGGCATCAGTGTGGTGAACACCCAGGCATAATGATGTTCCTCATAGCATAAGGGACGATATGGCTCCACATAACTCACATACTTGTCTTCCCTGAATATTCCCGACATTGCCTCCAACAGGTTAGCAGGCCAGAAGGAGTAATAGGTTTTTAAACCCAGATCGGAATATTTGCTTTCGGGAGAACCAAAATTGGGATGGTCAAACCATTTCCATTCCTGGGGATGCCGGTTGTAATAAAACAGATAGTCCAGAGCAGCTTTAATGGACTTCCCGTCTTTTTGCAAAGCAAAAAGATTTTCTCCGGAAGCATTGAATGCTACCCAGGTCATGGCAGTCATCGGGGCAAGGGAAAAATAGGTGTACCATAATCCGTTAGCTCCGCGGCGGGTTTCCTGCGGCATGTGCCCGTCTTCCGCTATCTTGTCAAAAACATCCGATTTGAAAAGCCGGATATTTTCATCCATTTCTGCCTTGTCATCCAGATAGTAGGCCGTTAAAGCCGAACCGAACCTTCCCCAGTCGGCCCAGTTGTTTTTCTTCTCTCTGATCTCGTTGGCGGCTTTTCGGAACACATTTGTCAGCCATTCTTTAAAAAGTTCCCTTTCGTTCCTGCCCCATCCGGAATAGTCCGACATCAGTTCGGCTGCCATGACCAAAGCCGTCCCGTTATAGCACATTACCAGGGAACCATCGCCCTCAGAGTACTTTTTATTTATGGAACTCCAGGCATTTATATAATACACAGCCTTGTCGGCATATTTTTTTTCTTTGCTGAGTTGCCATGCCAAAGCACAGGTATAGGCATTAAAAGCATCTTTTGAGATACTTTTTGAATTTCTCTCGTGCTCCTCGGGCTTTTGGTAGTAACCAGGAACACTAAAATCGGCCAGGGCGTGGTGTTCCTGCGAAAGTGCACTGTCGCTCAAATTCAAAAGCTGACGCCAGGCTGAAAAATAAGGCTCATTGTGATGTTTGATTTGTTGTCGGACAAACCTGATCTGTTCCCTGGGATGCATCCCTCCCGGATGGACATAGGCGTAAGTCTGCCAGGCTGAGGCAATAAGCAGATAGAAAAGAAACATGAATTTTCGTTTGAATTTATTGCTTTTCGGGAAAAATGAATAAATACCCATGGTGTCTGCAATTTATCGGTTGTTTTTTTATCAGAATTTCTGGTGATCCGTTCTTCAGATCATCTGTTTTGTCTATTCAATGATGATTTGCCCCATTTTTTATTTG
>CAYWTT010000032.1:0-16049 GCA_964461245.1 uncultured Prolixibacteraceae bacterium
GAAACCTATATTTCTTTTAGAAAACAAATTATGAGTCGATTTATTGTTAAGAACAAATGGCCCCTTATCCTGGGTGTGGCAGGCGCTATCGGCGGATTTCTATACTGGCGTTTTGTGGGATGTACCTCCGGAAGCTGCCCTATAAAATCAGTATGGTATTGGAGCACGCTATGGGGAGCAGCAGTTGGGTATTTGTTGGGCGATTTCCTGAAAGATTTTCTCCGGCGAAAAAAGAGAAGTGAGTCCGGCGATAATTGACCGGAAACCGGACAGACCTAAGAAGGATATTCCGTTGTTGGTTTGCCCGGTTGATATTTCAGGTCTGACAGACATTTCCGGATTTTTTAGAAGACAAAATCAAACAGATGAAAAATACTATTTTGCTGCTTGCTGCGATTGGTTTGCTGGGCTGTAAGTCCGATCCGGTAAAAAGAGGTAACGAAGCAATTACCTATGCCCAGATTGAAAAGCACATTGCCATTCTTTCTGCCGATGAAAATCTCGGAAGAATGCCGATGACGTTTACTGAACCGGCAGTAACCGGATATATTGCCGGGGAGATGAAAAGCATCGGTCTGGAGCCCGCCCACAACGGCAGTTTTTTCCAGGAGGTCCCCGTGCTAAAGGTGACCTCTTCCATTTCTCCTATGCTCAGCCTGACCACTCCGGCCGGAAAGTTGGATATTCCCAAAATGGATGGTTATGTCTCTTTCACGAGAAAAATGAAAGAAACCCTTACACTGGATAATTCGGAGGTAATATTTGCCGGTTTCGGAATTACCGCTCCGGAATTTAAACGTAATGATTTCAGGGGAGTAGATGTCAGGGGAAAAACCATCCTTGTATTTGTCAATGATCCAGGCTTCGGAAGCGAAGGAGATTATTTCAGGGGGAATACGATGACCTATTACGGCCGCTGGACCTATAAGTTTGAAGAAGCTGCCCGGCAGGGAGCCAAAGCCTGTTTTATCATTCACGAAACCGGACCTGCAGGTTACGGATGGAATGTGGTCAGCAACAACGGCGAGACCACCAAACTATATTTGGAACCGGAAGACGGGTATCGTGACAGGTGTGACTTTGAAGGATGGATATCCCATGATATGGCGAGGGAAATCTTCTCCCGCTGCGGCATGGATCTGGATTCGGTGAGAAAACTGGCTGTTTCGCCCGATTTCCGGCCGTTCAGCCTGCCTTTGACCGCTTCGGCATGGATTAAAAACCGGTTTGAAACCGGTACCTCCAGAAATGTATGCGGAATGATCCGGGGAAAGGTGCGTCCGGAAGAGGTGATCGTATATACCGCACATTGGGACCACCTGGGAACAGGCAGCGTGGTGAATGGCGACAGCATTTACAACGGAGCTACCGATAATGCCAGTGCCGTAGCCTGGATGCTTGAAATCGCCCGGGCTTTTAAAAGCGGCCCTGCCCCACAAAGGTCGCTGCTTTTTCTTTCCGTGACGGGTGAGGAATCGGGACTGCTGGGTTCGGAATACTATACCGGTCATCCTTTTTTTGCCATGAATAAAACCGTGGCTTGCATCAATACCGATGTGTTGCTTTTTTTGGGTGAATTCAATGATGTCACGCTCACCGGATCGGCTTATTCAGAACTCGACAAATGGGTGGTGAAACGGGCGAGGGTTCAGCACCGTTACCTCGCTGACGATCCAAATCCGGAAAACGGCATGTTTTTCCGATCCGATCATTTCCCGTTTGTCAAAAAGGGGGTGCCTGCCATTTTTGCCAAAGGATATTCCGATGCCCGGAAGCTCGGACCGGAGAAAACAAAGGAGTTGATCGCTGAATATTGGAGAAGCGTGTATCACACTCCCCGGGATGAATACCATCCCGGAAGGGATGACCTTGGGGGAGTGGTGCAGGATGCGCGGCTGATGTATATGGTTGGTTTCGACCTGGCCAATTCTGACGACTGGCCAGCCTGGAACAGCTCCTCGGAATTCAGCAGGAGAGAGGAAGGGGAGAAGAAATGAATAAAAGATAACCGAAAACCAACAATCCCGGATCCGGAGAACCCGGACCAATTTGTCGTTTGCGGGGGAATTCAGAAGTAATCAATTATTTTTTTGTATTCTTGTAATATACCTTTTATCTCGATAGCCAGCATAATCAGGTCTACAATTTCTTCAGCAGAAAATTTAGCTCTGTCAAAAGTGAGGTCGAAAATTTCATTTTCAACCGGTTTGTTTTCTCTGGCTGCCTGACGGTAAGCATAACGCTCTTTTTCCACCGTATTTATAAACTGAATGGCATCCTCGCGGTTCAGTCTGTTTTTATGCATAATGGAATTTATCCGGAATTCCATAGGGGCGACCAGCCTGATGTGCAGCGAATTACGGATGTCAGCTGCAATCACATTGCTGGCCCGTCCTACAATGATGCAGAATCCCTCTTCCGAGAAACTCCGGATGACTTCAATAACCGTATTTTTAATCTTTTTCTCACTTTTAAACCGCCTTTCGTTGAATGCATTCAAAATTTCATCAAACGTGTAGCGGTCGACCTGCTTGTATATCTTAGCCACCCTTTCAGGATCAAGATTAAGCTCCCTGGCACTCTCTTGGAAAATCTCCTTGCTTAGTACTTTCCATCTTCCCAGGCTGGCTGAAACATTCAGCCGGTTCATGAGAGCAAAGGCCAGTTCAAGGCCGGAACATCCCACTTCCCTTGAAATGGTAATTACTGGTCCCGCAGGTTTATGAATTCGTGGGACATGGTTTGGTTTGCTTACTCTCTTATTTAGATAGGCCAGTAAAGTGTTTTCCATGGGACTTTTTTTCTCTTAATGTTACGCTTTTTCAAGGGATAAGTTCTGGATTTTCTCCGTTTGAAAACCTTTTTTACAACACCTTTTCCGGAAGTAACCTGAAAGCTTTGATTCGGATTTGACCGGGATGCCTGGAGCGGGTCAGGGTATCATTGTGTTTCCGATCGTATCGGGCATCTGATTCCTTCATGGGAACAAGCATCCTCATTGAATTTTACGCTCAATCTCTTTTTTCAGAATCATATTGTAAAAATATTGCAGTTCGACCAGGATCTCATCCCTGATCTCCCGGCAACATTCCCTGATTTTTGCAGGATTTTTTGAGACTCTGAAAGGATTTTCAAAACCGAGATGCATTTTCCGGTTTGCTTTAACCTTAGGTAAACTGAGTTCTTCAGGGGTTCCGTCTCCCACGGTAATCAGAAAATCAAACTCCATACCGGCATATTTGCGGAAATCCTCAGGTTTCTTCAGCTCAATTTTAATCCCGATTTCGGCCAGTACCTCACATGCGATCGGCTCAATCTGTTCTGCAGGATCAAGCCCTGCTGAATATATCTCAAGACTTTGATCCATGCTCCGTAAAAGTGCTTCGGCAATTTGACTACGACAGGAATTGCGCTGACTCAGGAACAGTATTTTCATAATCAGGTTTAATTTATGAGGCTGAAAAATTACTAAAAATGATCTATTGAAAAAAATGTTCAAATGCACAAAATTTCTGATTTGTATCGCATAAGAATCTGTTATACAACATCTTTTTTCCGATAAAACTGTCATTACACCCGGATTGCACCCTTTTCACTCCTCAAAAGGGATATTTGGTGTGGAATGTTTCGGCTTTTTGCATGGTATATGTTGATTATCAAAAAAGTAAGATTTTATTGGAAAACTTTGAGTATTTTAGCACAATTGTCTATTTTCGTGGCGTATTGGCAAAACGTGATTTTGCCGTGGTAAAACATAAAAAAAGCATTGTAATGGCACCTAAAGATCTGAAAAACTCTGAAGAGTTAAAGTTACCGCAAAGTAACGATTTACATGAGAACGACATTTTGCAGCAGGAAGAAGCAGAACCTGTTCCGGGAGGGACTCAGGAAGAGGTCCTGAGCCAGGAATCCATTGAAAAAGAAGAAATGGCAGAAAAGGTCAGTTTTGTGGAGGAGGTTCAATCCGATCCGGAACCGGAGACCGTTGAGGAACCTGAAATCCTTCCTGAGCCGGAACCCGACACAGAACCGGAACCTGAAATTGTACCAGAACCTGAAGTTTTGCCCGAAGCAGAACCCGAATTTCAGCCGGTTCCCGATCAGGAGCTGACCATGGGAGAAGGGGTTGCCGGGCCGGAAATGGTTGAAGTAACGGAAACAGTGGCAGGTGATGACGGGGAGATGGCTGCAGGGACTGAAGCAGAAACTGCCCAGGCAGTGGTAGTGGATGAAGTCCCGGCTGACTCTGGTGATGCAAATGATGTTCCTGTTCAGTCTGAACCGGTGCCTGTGGCTGATGCTGAGGTGGAAGAACCTGTCGACAAGGAGATATTCCTTGTCAAGGAAGAAGATGCTAGTGATAATGCTCCTGAAATTGAAGAGGTTTCTGTGCACGATGGCATTGCGGATGAAACACTGCTCATGGTGGAAGAACTGATTCCGGGAGAGGAATTTGAAGAGGGACAACCCCCGCTTGATTACCTTTCCCTGTCACAGATCGAACTGGTCAACCTGCTTAGGGAGGTGGTTGAAAGCGAAGATACGAGACACAATGTGGATGCTATTGTGTCGGTTTTCTACCGGAAATCGAGGGAGAAGAATGAAGAGTTGAAGAAAAAATTCATGGATGCAGGTGGCAAGGAAGAGGAGTTCATTGCCGAAGAAGATCCATATAATCACGACGTTAAGGAATTACTGAAAAAATACAAGCAGCAGAGATTTGAGCAGGTTAAGAAGCTTGATGCTGAAAAGGAGATAAACCTGCAAAAGAAATATGAGATCATTGAAGAGATCAAGAACCTGCTTAACAAAGAAGAATCCATCAACCGCACATTCCAGGAATTCAGGGAGTTACAGAAAAAATGGTATGAAGTTGGTCAGGTTCCGCAAGCTAAGATGAAGGATCTTTGGGATACCTACCACTTTCATGTGGAGAACTTCTATGATTACATCAAGATCAACAAAGAATTGCGTGATCTTGATCTGAAAAAGAATCTGGAGCTTAAAATCGGAATCTGTGACAAGACTGAAGAGTTGCTGATGGAGCCATCGGTGATTAAAGCTTTTAATGCTTTGCAGAAATATCATGAGGAGTGGCGTGAAATCGGTCCGGTGCCCTCTGACAAGAAAGATGAGATATGGGAAAGATTTAAAGCTGCCACGGCCAAGATTAACCAAAAACACCAGGATTATTTCGAAAAACGCAAGCTGGATCAGAAGAAGAACCTGGATGCAAAAATTGCACTGTGTGAAAAAGCGGAAGAGATAAGCGAAAGCAACTTTGATTCCCACAAGGAATGGGATGAAAAATCGAGAGAGTTGGTTGAACTTCAGAAAGTATGGAAAACGATCGGTTTTGCTCCCAAAAAGGAAAACAACAAGATATATGACCGGTTCAGGGCAGCCTGTGATAAATTCTTTGTCAACAAAAGGGAGTATTATTCCAAAAACAAGGATATTCAGCAGGTAAACCTTCAAATGAAAATTGATCTTTGTCTGGAGGCCGAAACCCTGAAAGAAAGCACCGACTGGAAGAAGACAACTCAGCAGTTCATCGACATACAGAAACGGTGGAAAGAGGTGGGCCCCATACCGAGGAAGAGTTCCGAAGCCATATGGAAGAGATTCCGTGCTGCCTGCGATTATTTCTTCGAAAAGAAAGCCGCCCACTTCAGCGACATTGACGGGGAGCAGTTCGAAAACCTAAAACTGAAGGAGCAACTGATAGAGGAGGTGGAAAATTTCAAAGCCGATGAAGATGCTGCTGTGGCTCTGAAAAATCTGCGTGATTTGCAGCGCAGGTGGACAGAGATCGGGCATGTTCCTCTCAAAAACAAGGATAACATTCAGCACCGTTTCCGTGAAGCCATCAATAAACAGTTTGATGCCCTGAAGGTGGATAACAACAACAGGAATGTGTTTAATTTCCGCAATAAGATTGAATCGATGACCGATAATGCCCGTGGTTTATCCAAAGTAAGGTCAGAGCGGGAGAAATATATGCTGAAGCTTAAACAGCTGGAGACAGATCTGACATTGCTTGACAATAACATCGGATTCTTTGCGAACTCCAAAAATGCTCAGGCCCTGATCGCTGATGTCAATCAAAAGATCCAGGACACGCGGGAAAAGATTGAGCAGTTGAAGGAGAAAATCAGGATTATTGATGATCTGGACAAATCTGAATATTAATGATAAGCCGGCCTCATCGCCGGCTTTTTAATTCATGGATAAGCTATTCCTGTTACTGATTCTTATTTTCCGTGAAAAAACTATTTTTGTGCTCTTTAATTCAATAATTTTTTCATCGTGTTTGATACCAGATATATTTTTGTAACCGGAGGGGTAACCTCTTCCCTGGGGAAGGGAATACTTGCTTCGTCGTTGGCCAAATTGCTGCAGGCCCGGGGATATTCCGTCACCATTCAGAAAATGGATCCTTATATAAATGTAGATCCCGGAACCCTGAATCCATACGAGCATGGTGAATGTTTCGTCACCGACGATGGAGCAGAAACGGATCTTGATCTGGGACATTATGAAAGATTTCTGAATATTCCCACTTCCCAGGCCAACAACATCACTACGGGAAGAATATATCAGACGGTGATCAGCAAGGAACGGAGGGGGGATTATCTTGGCAAGACGGTGCAGATCATTCCTCATATCACCGATGAGATCAAAAGGAGGATCAAATTGCTTGGATCCAAGGGAAAATACGATATTGTGATCACTGAGATCGGCGGAACGGTAGGTGATATTGAATCATTACCCTATATTGAATCGGTCAGGCAGTTGAAATGGGAGATGGGCAGCAAGGCCATAGTGATCCATTTAACCCTGGTTCCTTATCTTTCAGCTACCGGGGAACTGAAAACAAAGCCCACCCAGCATTCAGTCAAGCAACTGTTGGAAAACGGGGTTCAACCTGATGTGCTGGTTTTACGTACCGAGCATCATATTGATGAGAACATCAGGGCAAAAGTGGCCCTTTTTACCAATGTGGCAATTGACGCGGTAGTCCAGTCGATCGATGTCCCCACCATATACGATGTTCCCTTAAAAATGCTGGAAGAAAAACTGGATATCACCGTTCTGAAGAAACTTGAATTGCCGGTGAAGGAGAACACCGATCTGAAAGCCTGGAATGATTTTCTGATCAGGCTGAAAAATCCGGTCCGTTCGGTTGATATTGCCCTGGTGGGAAAATATGTGGAGCTTCACGATGCATACAAGTCGATTGCCGAGGCTTTAACCCATGCCGGCGCAGTCAACAATACCAAGGTGAACATCAAATGGATCCATTCTGAATCCCTGAATGAGAGCAACCTTGAGAAGAAGCTGAAGGGGTTGCATGGTATCCTGGTGGCCCCCGGATTCGGTCATCGCGGTATCAAGGGAAAACTGCTGGCAACCCGGTTTGCACGGGAGAACAACATTCCTTTTTTCGGTATCTGCCTCGGGATGCAGATGGCTGTCATTGAATTTGCCCGAAATGTACTGGGATTGGAGGGCGCCGATTCCACCGAAATGGAACCCGGTACTCCTCATCCAGTGATCGACCTGATGGAGCAACAGAAAGAGATTATCGACCTGGGAGGCACTATGCGGCTCGGTGCTTATGACTGCCGGTTGATTGTCAAAAAATCACACGTTTTCGATGCCTATAACAAACTGACTATCCGGGAACGCCACCGGCACCGTTACGAATTCAATAACAGCTATCTCGCCGCATTTGAAAAAGCGGGGATGAAAGCTGTGGGAATCAATCCTGAGACCGACCTTGTGGAGATAGTTGAAATCCCCGACCATAAATGGTTTGTTGGTGTCCAGTTTCATCCCGAATACAGAAGTACTGTTTTAAACCCCCATCCGCTGTTTGTGGACTTTATTAAAAATGCATTAGCCTGATTTTTATGGATAAAAATTCAATTATTGGAATCATCCTGATCTTCGCCGTTCTTGTTGTATTTTCAGTGGTCAACCAACCTTCGAAAGAAGAGATCGCTTCTATGAAACGGAAGCAGGATTCTATACAGAAAGTGGAAATTTTGAAACAGCAGCAGGTCACGTTGCAGGAAAATGAGGTGATCTCAAATGTCGATAACCGGCCTGACTCCGTAATCGAGGCTGAACGTCTCCGGAAAATGGAAGACCAGCTGGGGGTGTTCAGCCGGGCCGCTGTGGGGGAAGAGACCTTCTATACCCTGGAAAATAACCTGGTCAAGCTCACTTTTTCTTCCAAAGGGGGAAAGATTTATTCGGCGGAACTGAAAGAATACAAGACTCACGATGGTAAACCGCTCATTTTATTCGATGGTCCTGATAGTAAGTTTGGTCTTAACTTCTTCTCCAACAACAGGAGCATTCAGACCGACCAGCTCTTTTTTTCAACCCAGTCACCAGCTCAGGTGGTGGTTGCCGGACCTGAGCTGAAAACCGGTGAAAAAGCCAATGAAAATTATAACAGCGACCACCCGGGAGAAAGCAAAACAGTAAGTTTCAGGATCGAACTTCAGCAGGGCAGTTATCTGGAGTATGCCTATACCCTCAGGTACAATACCTATATGGTCGATTTTGATATAAAAGCTGAAGGTTTGAACAGCTATGTACCGTCTAACCAATCCTTCCTCAATCTGATATGGGAGTACGATGTGCGGCGCCAGGAAAAGAAGTCGCAGTACGGGGAGGACCGTTACACCAACGTCTATTTCAAATATTTCGAAGATGACGTAGATAAGTTGAATGCGTCCAAATCGGATGAGAAGAGCCTCTCAACCCGGATTAAGTGGATCGGAATGAAGCAGCTTTTCTTCAATTCAACTATATTGGCCGATGAGTCGTTCCCGGTTGCACAGGTCAGACTGAACAGGATTGAGAACGATGATAATTACCTCGGAAATTTCTCTTCCGCAATTTCTCTTACATACGAAGGGAAACCTTCTGAGAAATGGGGAATGCAGTTTTTTTTCGGACCGAACCATTTTAAAACCCTGAGACAGTATAAAACCGACCTTGAGAGCCAGGTAAACCTTGGTTATTCGATTCTCCGTCCCGTGAACCGTTTCCTGATCATTCCGGTGTTTGACTTTCTCCGAAAATACATCGTCAACATGGGGATTGTCATCCTGTTGCTGACCATTTTCATCAAGCTGATCCTGTTCCCTTTTACTTACAAATCTTACATTTCCCAGGCGAAAATGAGGGTTTTGAAACCGGAAATTGATGAGATCAATGAAAAGTTCGGTAATGATAAGCCGATGGAGAAACAACAGGCTACGATGGATCTTTACAAGAAAGCGGGAGTAAATCCGATGGGGGGTTGTTTGCCCATGCTGTTGCAGATGCCCATCCTTTTCGCCATGTTCTTCTTCTTTCCCGCATCGATTGAATTGCGACAGCAGGGATTTCTCTGGGCACATGATTTGTCGACCTACGATTCCATTTTGACCCTGCCGTTTAATGTGCCGTTTTATGGCAACCATGTCAGCCTTTTCTGTTTGTTAATGACAATTACCACCCTTATTTCTACCCATCTGAGTTCCCAGTCCACCAGCAGTACCACTATGCCGGGAATGAAGACCATGATGTACCTGATGCCAGTGATGTTCATGTTCCTGCTTAACAGTTACTCCTCAGGATTGAGCTATTATTATTTTCTGGCCAACGTGATTACCATCGGACAGACCTATGTCGTCCGGGGAATGGTGGATGAGAATAAGATCAGATCCCAGATACAGCTGAATAAAAAGAAATCGCCAACCAAATCCAAGTTTCAGCAGCGTTTGGAACAGATGGCCAAGGAAAGGGGAATACAAACTTCCCCGCCCAAAAAGAAATAGTAGCCGGGAGCATTAAACCATTTGAAGGAGGTTAAGTCAAAGGCAAAACTTAAAACTTGATGTGTATGTATAGAAATGTATTGATCATTTTGACCCTGCTGGTTGTCTTTTCCTTCGGATGCGGAAGAACCGGTCAGAAAAGCTCACAGGGTACGGAACAAAATGCACCCGGGGAGAACCGGCAGGAATTTGGTCCTGGTGGCGGAATGAGAGGCGGACAAGGCCGGTTTTCAGCTGAGGATATGGCTAAACGGCAAACCGAACAGTTGGGTAAATTCGTGACCTATACCGGAGATCAGGAAACCAGGATACAGGAGGTGAACAAAAAATTTGCCGAACAAATGATGGAATTGAGATCGGGAGGTCCGGGTATGGAGATGAGTGATGCTGAAAGACAGGAAATGAGGGCAAAGATGGAAGCCATGCAGGCCGACAAGGAAAAAGAGATAAAAAGCATCCTGACCGAAGAACAGCTTAAAGGATACGAGGAGTATCAGCAGGAAATGCAAAGAAGAAGGCAGGAAAGGATGCACCAGCGGCCGCCTGAAAATTAAACTCAGCTACGTTTCAGACTTTTTTGCAGAGTGTCTGATCTGGAGGGGTAAAGCACTTTTACAAGAGTGAAGACCACCGGCAGATCAGACATTTTTTTGTCCCTTACTGTTTAAAAAGAGATCGGACGGGGTTAAACTTTTCAGTCTCCTTTTAGTCAAATATCCGTCATTAAAAAATTAATAATTATGAAGAAAGCAGGATTGATTTTTCTTGTCATGCTGGTTTCTGTTATGACAGGAATGGCACAACCCGGAGGCAGGGGGGGATCCGGACAGGGACCCCGTTTTACTCCTGAGGATATAGCAAAACGCCAGACTGAAGAGATCGGCAAATATGTTTCTTATACTGAAGGACAGGAAGCCAAAGTCTATGCCCTCAACCTGAAAAATGCGCAGAAAATGCAGGAAATGAGGAGCAAGGTCAACTTCAGGGAAATGAGTGACAGCCAGCGTGAGGAGATGCGTAAGAACAGAGAGGCTCAACAGGCTGAGTTTAACAAGGAGATGAAATCACTTTTTTCATCCGAACAGTATAAACAGTACGAAAAGTATCTTCAGGAGAGGGAACAAAGAATGAGGGAGCGAATGCAACAGCGTTAGCCGCGCTGAAAAGGGGGAACCATTTTTAGAATTTCATAACGGTTTGATTGAAGGCCATCTGTGTTTTACAGGTGGCTTTTTTTACAGGCTTTTGTTCAGGGCAACCATTTTGATTGCAGTGACAGCCGCTTCTTCCCCTTTATTCCCATATTGTCCGCCGGCCCTGTCAAGTGCCTGTTGTTTGTTCTCGGTGGTGAGAATTCCAAAAATGAACGGGATTCTAAATCTCAGGTTGAGATCCATAGTCCCCTGGGTTACTCCCTGGCAGATATAATCAAAATGGCTGGTTTCGCCACGGATCACACATCCCAGGAGAATGATGGCATCAAACCTGCCGGTTTCGGCCAGGAATAATCCACCGGAAGGTAATTCAAAACTGCCGGGAACGCGCACAATAGTCACATCCTGATCGCGGACTCCGTGTTTTTTCAGAATGTTTAACGCTCCTGATGCCAGGGATTCCGTGATTTCATGGTTCCATTCCGAGACTGCGATCCCGAAACGCATTCCATCTGCTGATGGAACTGTGGCCGGATTATAAGCTGATAAATTTGTCGTTGCCATATTAAAAAAAAACCTCCCTGAAGGGAGGATTTATCTGTGGTGATATAAAATTATCAATTATTTTTTCAGGGATACCCTGGCGATGTATTTGTCGATCATACGCCCCTCATTGGTATTCTGGTACTTTTCCTTGATGCGGGTGTAAAAACCGAGTGCCTTATCCGGTTTGTTCATGGTTTCAGCCAGTTTACCGGCTTTCATCAGGTAAATGGGAGCAGTCATCTCATTGTCCGACATGGAAACGGCTTTTTCATAAAGACTCAGCGCTTTTTCCTGATTACCCAGCTCAAGATAAGCATCCCCTTTGGCACCCTGTGATACAGGTCCCAAAATCAGGTCATCCGTTTTGAAACCATTGAGGCATTCAATGGCATCGTTGAACTGCCCGAGGTGAAGATACGATATCCCGGCGTAGTATTTGGCAAGTTTGGCTTGTTTGGTGATGGAATAATCGTCGATGATATCGAGGAATCCAAGGTAATTGCCGTCACCGTTCAGTGCCAGGTTGAAAGAGTCTTTTTCAAAATACTGTTCAGCCATGAACATTTGCGATTGCGCCTCTTTTTCTCTCGAATGCACATAAAATCTGGTAAAAGCCAGATAACCCACGACGATCAATACGATGATCCCAATGCCATAAATGATATGCGTTTGGTGATCTTCAATAAATTGTTCAGTTTTTGTCAATGCACTTTCAATATCCTGAAGGTTATCGTGCTGAGCTGTCTTTTTACTTGCCATTTCTGTGATTTTCAAAATTGTGCCGCAAAAATACTTTTTTTTTCCATATAGCCCGAACCAGATCCCTATAATTTTGATTTTTAATCAACACTAACCCGTTAATATTTCGGGCTGCATCATCGAATTTTACATAGATTTGCACAGTAAAAGGGTGACAGATGTATTTACGGACTCTTTCGGTGGTTAATTTCAAGAATATCAGGGAAGCTGTGATCGATTTCTCCCCCAAGTTAAATGCATTCATAGGGGATAACGGTGCCGGCAAGACCAACCTGCTTGATGCGCTCTATTCTCTCTCTTTTTCTAAAAGTTTCTTCAATTCTGCCGACCAGATGAATGTGATGCATCATGAAGATTATTTTATGTTGCAGGGAAAATACCTTTGCAGCGATTTGGACGAAACCATCGTGTATGGTTATCAGAACGGACAGAAAAAGCAGCTGAAGCGGAATGGCAAGCTTTACCGGAAAATGTCGGATCATATCGGTTTACTTCCCCTGGTTATGGTTTCCCCTTCCGACTCCCTCCTGATCATGGGAGGCAGCGAAGAGCGCCGGAAATTTGCTGATGGAGTGATTTCTCAGTTCAATCCGGGTTACCTGGACGACCTGCTCCGTTACAACCGGGTCCTTCTGCAGCGGAATTACCTGCTCCGCCAGTCGGCACTGAATGATCATTTTGATGCGGAAATGGTGAGCCTTTACGATGAGGAGCTTTCCGGATGCGGAAACCGCATTTTTCATCACCGCCGTGAATTTGTCAGAGACCTGATTCCTGTTTTTCAACACTATTATTCTTTTATTTCGGGCGAAAATGAACAGGTTGGACTGAATTACCAGTCCGGATTGAATGAATGTTCTTTTGACCGCTTGCTGAAAGATTCGCTGAAAAACGACAAGCTACTCCAATACACGACAGCGGGAATCCACAAGGATGACCTGCAATTCACGCTGGATGGTTTTCCGTTGAAAAAACTGGGATCTCAGGGACAGCAAAAAACTTATCTGGTTGCCCTCAAATTGGCTCAGTTCGAGTTTATCCGGAATGTCTCAGGTCAGAAACCCATTCTTCTTTTGGATGATATCTTTGACAAGCTGGATAAGAACCGCGTGGAAAAGATTGTAAAGATGGTTTCAAGTGACCAGTTTGGTCAGATTTTCATCACCGACACCAACCGGGAACACCTGGATGCCATACTCCGGACGGTGACCGATGACTACCGGATTTTTTGGGTTTCAAGGGGAAATGTAGAGTTGATCAGATGAAACGCAGCAATACCAAAAGTTTGGGAGACCTGCTGGGAGAATATATCCGGCAGAATGGAATAGAAAACCGCCTCCAGGAGGTGGATGTGGTAGAATACTGGAACGAACTGCTGGGGCCAGTAATGATCCGTTTCACCCGGAATATCCGGATATCAAAGGGAGTGCTTTACGTTGAACTGACCTCTTCGGTGGTAAGGGCCGAATTGATGATGATGCGTGAAGACTTGCGCAACCGTATAAACCAGAAAATGGGAAGGGATATTGTTCGCCAGATCATCTTCCGTTGACCATACCTTTGGTTTAGAACCTCTCCAGTTTGGAAAAAAAGAAATCGCTTTCGATGATGGCGTTTTCATCACTGTCAGATCCGTGGACGGCATTACGCTGCAAATCTTCTGCGAAAAGCGCCCTGATCGTACCGGGAGCAGCATTGGCCGGATTGGTTGTTCCGATCAGTTCCCTGAAGTCGGCCACCGCATTTTCTTTTTCTAAGAGAGCGGCCACAATCGGGCCAGAACTCATGAATTCCACCAGAGGTGCATAAAAAGATTTTCCTGCGTGAACTTGATAGAATACTTCTGCCTGCTCCTTTGTCAGCCACAGGTATTTCATCGCCCTGATCCGGAACCCCGCTTCATTCATCTGGTTCAGTATCGGACCAATATAATTTTTCGCGACTGCGTCGGGTTTGATCATGGTAAGGGTAATTTTTCCGGCCATTTCAGTTCAATATTAATGTTAAGCGGTGCAATATAATAATTTTTCTACTGCCGGAAAGCTGATCCGCCTTTATTTGTATCTTTGCAGATTAATTTTTCAGGTTTGGAAAATACTGATAGTAAAATAATTGCAAAAATTTCCAGGTTAATGGATGAGCTTGACGGACCAGTTGCCGTGATTCCTCATTCCAATCCTGATGGCGATGCCATTGGATCGGCCTATGCATTGGCTGTCGTGTTGAAAAATGCCGGAAAAGAGGTGAAAGTGATCACTCCTAACGATTATCCGGCCTTTCTGAGCTGGTTGAACGGGGAGGTCGAAATTCTCAACTATCTGAAGAATAAATCAAAGTCCGGAAAATACCTGGACAGTTGTAAGGTTGCTTTTTGTGTGGATTTCAATGAACCGGGCAGGGTGGATGAAATGGAACAAGCCCTGTCAGCCTATGGAGGCACCCGGATCCTTGTCGATCACCACCCTTTCCCTGCTGATTTCTGTGATCTGGTTGTTTCTGAACCGACTTACAGCTCTTCTGCAGAGTTGGTATATGACCTTGTCATTGCAGCCGGGTGGGAGCAGTACCTTGACAAAAGGGCGGCCGAAGCTTTGTACATGGGTATTATGACCGATACGGGATCTTTCAGTTACAGTATTTCCCGGCCCGATCTTTACAGGGTGCTATCCCATCTTATGGAATTTGGGATCAATGCTGAAAATATTCATACCCGGGTTTATGACAACTTTTCGTCCGACCGGTTCAGGTTGATGGGATATTGTCTTTTACATAAAATGGTCATTCTTACTGAATACAGAACGGCTTATATTGCGATTACGGCCAATGAACTCAAAATGTTCAACTTCACTCCGGGTGATACCGAAGGTTTTGTGAATATTCCGCTTTCTATTCAGGATATTGTTTTCAGCGCCCTGTTTATTGAAAGGGAAAATTACGTTAAAGCCTCTTTCCGGTCAAAGGGGTCATTCCCTTCCAATGCTTTTTCTTCCTCTCATTTCAATGGGGGAGGTCATTTAAACGCCGCCGGCGGCGATTCCAGACAGAGCCTGGAGAAAGTTATTGAGCAATTCACGCAACTTCTGCCGGATTATTTGCATCTTTTAGAAAATGCTTAAAATAAGGATCTATGAAAAAACACTTTTTAGGAATAGGTATTGTTCTTCTCATCTCTGCCTTTTTATCCTCATGCCTTAACTCAAACACAGAAGAGCATACTGCTGCCCTGGAGATGACCGATTTGCAAACCTATTTGCAAAACCTGGTCTCCAACGGATATGATGTGGACACCACCGCTTTGGGTGTCTATTATGTGGTTATGCAGGAGGGCACAGGTGACTTCCCGGCTGCCGGCGATACCATTTCCATTAAATATGTCGGCTACCTGATGGATGGGAGTATTTTTGATACCTCCTTTTACAGCTCCGCCGATTCCACCTGGACATACGTTTACAAGCAACAACAGGTTCTTGCCAGTTGGGATGAAATTACGGGTTTGATGAACAAAGGCTGCAAAATGGAATTTATCATTCCCTCGAGTCTGGCATACGGATCCACCGGGGCAGGCATCATTCCCCCTTATTCTTCGCTTATCTTCGTGGCCATCATGCAAGATATCAGGAAAAAGGCAAACTGATAAGATCCGAAAGATACGGTTGTCTGATTTTCAAACCGGCAACCCGTTGGAATTCCTGAACTCCTTATAAACATGGCGATAATGAATCAGCTGGGTTTGTGGAAAAAAATCCTT
>CAYWTT010000033.1:0-16043 GCA_964461245.1 uncultured Prolixibacteraceae bacterium
CCCACTTCGGAGTGGCCCAGGGTATCCAGTGTTCTGCACAATTGATGCGTATGGCCAGTTTCTTTCCCTTTTCAATAAAACGCTGGGCCGGTGTATCGAACACGGTCCAGTTGAAAAGTCCTTCTTCCGGTTCCACAAATGCCCAGGGAATTCTCATATAGATGACGGAGCACCCGGGGTACCAATCCAAAGAATCGGAAGGTTCCAGATAATAGCCGTAATTACCTGTTCGTCCGGAATAGTAATGGGTGACCCATCCCATTCCCGGATTGATAAGCGCCTCCCCTGTATCCCGGAATCTCAGGGATCGGAGGGCTGCCGTGTCTGGATGAACACCCGGATGTGTTTCACTGTCAGCCGGAAAGTCATGTATACCCGGTACCTGAAACGGAACTGCAATGCCGATGGCTGATCCCCCCAGGATCTTGAGGGCAGAACGTCTTGTGATGGTATGGAAATCTCTTTTTTTCATTTTTGTGGTTTCACATCTATTTGATTAAGAACAGATTTCAAAAAGGGCTGTATCCGGAGTAGCAAATAAAAAGGTGAATTCTCCTTTTTTGACGGATATTTCCTGGTTGGAATAAGGTTCCCTGACTTTCTTAACCGGAACAGGCAGGGTGATGATCTTCTCACCCCCTTGTGCCAAATGCACAGCGACCAGCTTTTCATTGGCAAAAACCGGAACCTCATCCTGGCAATACATATGTACCCCGGCTTCCCGGGCGATTTGTTTCAGTACTCCCGGATTAACATCTTTATAGTCTGAAATATATACAGAGGTCCACCCATTGCGGCTGGTTTTATTTATCCCCGGGGTATTGAAACTTGTGCCGGTGAGTGCTTTAACATGGGAAGCATCCAGTTTATTGCCGTCGGATATGCCCGCAGCATGGATAAAGAGAATGGTCCGGTCATGATTTAAAATGTATTTGCTGAGCAGGTCGGCCCTTTCGGGGGAGACTTCGAACAGCCCAGGGAAAATGATCAGTTTATACTGATCCAGCTCCATATTCGGAATATCGTCGAATGAAAAGACTTCGAAAGGAGCGCCCAACCGGTTCAGTTTATTCCGGGTAGCCTGGTAAATCTGTTCGACCGAACGATTTTGGTCATTAAGGTACCTGGCGCTGCGGGGATCAACGAAAAGGGCTACTTCCGCCCTTGTTTTCAGGGACTCTCCGGAATACTGATCCCATATTTTTTTGCTTTGTGCAACCACTTTCATGGTTTCCGGGGTATCGAACACACCGCCCCACATATCGAAGCACCAGAGGGAAGCCTGGTTGATGATGGCCAGGGCGAATTCCCGTTTCAGTCCGGCCGTGGTTTCCGCCTGGTCTTTCCAGGGGACCATCCATTCTATTGCGATATACTCATCGAGATCGACATTGTAAGTCGGGGTCCGGTGATCGATTTCGTGCAGGAATCCTTTATGTTTCAGCATCCGCGTGCCGTTGGGAACCATAAATCCGCTGCCTCCGCCCATGGGCCGGTCGGAATAGGTGCCGGGACTCAGAAAAAAGTCAATGTCGGGAGAGGCATACAACCTTTCATACTCCAGATGACCGGCGCTGACCAGCCGCAATTGGGTCAGTTCAAGGATATAGCCGAAAAACATCCCGATTTGCCGGTGTGCCGGAATGAGTTTCCGGACTTTCCCGGCAAAGGTCAAAACGGTATCCGCAATAAGATCCCCGGTAAAGTGCATGTAATCCATAATGTCCTGTTCAGAGGCCGGATCCCGGATCAGATTTTCAAACGAAGCCTTGTCCATTCTATCAAAGGAGGGTATGGGAATAACAAGTTTCCCCTTGTTTTTCAGCCAGTTTTGCCAGGCTTTCGTTTTATGTCTTCCAGCAACCTGCTGGCTGTAATCCATCCATTCATCCGTTCGTCCGCAAGCCATCAGATAAGCCTTAATCCGGTCGCCATATCTCTTTTCCATGTGGCTTACCACGGCTTCGAGATACTCTCCGGTTGCTTTTACCCAGGCAGGATTGGCACAGGCACAACTAAGCATGTTGAAACTTTCGCATTCACTTGCCAACTGACGTTCAAGCCAGATGGGGGAATTCAGATCGATCATGCAGATGAATTCGGCATCCGGATTTATTTCCAGCACATCGTCATATTGTTTATCAAGCGATTTGAAATCATATTTACCGAACCAGCGCCATACCGGCGGATATTTTGAATAGGGCTTTCCCAGGGAATTGTCGGAATGGGCAGCAAAAATGCAGACTGTATTTACACCTGCTTCCCTGAACCTTTTCATGGCTTCAAATTCCGGCCAGAAGGAACGGTAAGCAAAAAAATTCTTTCCTGCAGAAACTGTCGTTTTGCCGACAGGAAAGCCGGGTACGGGATCTTCTGCTAATCTGGGGAAGGGAAGGGCGGCTCCGATGGCTGATCCTCCCAATAGCTGAAGAACGGTACGCCGTGATATGGTCTGTGTTTTTTCTTTCTTCATTTTTATGTATATCAGATGAGTTGCTTTTTTGGATTTTAGGCCGGTTATGTATATCCCGGAAAATGGATCAGAGCATCATTTCAAAAATCGCTGTGTCGGGTGATGCAAAGGTGAACCGGAAAGAGGTGCAGTTCCTGGCTATTTCTTTATGGTTGAGAACATCCACAATTTTTCTGCACCGTTCCGGAAGGTAAATTTTTTTTTCACCCCCTTCTTTGAAATGCAGGGCAAGCAATTTTTTGTTGGCATATACCGGATTTTCCTCATCGGTGAACATATGAACGCCTGCGTTCCTCATGATATCCTTCAGCAGGGCAGGGGTTATGGTTTGGTATTCATAACAGTAAACCGATTTCCACCCGTTCATCTCTGCCGTTACCGGACCGGGAGTTCCGTAAACGGTGCCGGTCCACTCTTTTACGCGTGCCGTTTCCAGGCTATTCCCGTCACATATGCCGGGAGCATAGGTCCAAACCACGGTGCGGTTGCCCTTCAGTATATATTTCCTTAGTATCTCACCCCGTTCGGGTGTAATCAGAATGGTGGCCGGTAGAAAAACGGCTTTGTAACGTGAAAGGTCAATAAACGGGATATCATTGAAAGAGAAGATATCGAAGGGAGCCCCGGTCCGGTTCAGTTTATCGCGGAAATGATGGGCCATTTCCGAAGCATGCGGCATTTTTTCATTGAGGTAACAGGCGCTTTGCGGATCTGCAATCAGCAGTGTTTCAGCGATGGAAGGGGATTTGTCGTCTACATACCGGTCGGAAGCCAGTTTCAGCTTCCGGATAAGCTCCCGGGTTTCTTCCTCCCCGTACCAGCCTCCCCACATGTCGAACCACCAGAGAGACGCATGATTGATCAGGGCATACGCAGCTTCCCTGGTATTCCCGGCATTGTCGTCTTCCTGAGTTTTCCAGGTATTCGTATTGACCACATGGGTACGGTGATCGATTTCATGCAAATAGCGTTTTCCGAACCGCTGCAGGGTTCCCTGTATAAGCTGCGGACCACTTCCCCCGCCTATCTTCCTGTCCTGGTAAGTCCCGGGGCTGATGAAAAAATCGATGTCGGGACTGGCGAATACCCTTTCGTAATCGAGGTGACCGAAAGAGACCAGTTTGCTGTCGCTGACCAGGTAGTATCCGAAAAATACGCCTATTTCTTTGTCAGAAGAGATACGGAGCCGCGCTTCCCTGGCAAAATGCAGGATGGCCTCTGCGATCACTTCGTTATGGAATTGCCAGTAACGAATTTTATGCATTTCGGTCTGCGGATCATAAATCACGTTCTCGTGGACTGCCTTTTGCAGGGAGCTTTCCTGCGGAACGTCATCACCCAATGACCATCCCTTCTTTTTACACCACTCCCGCCAGGCTGTGTTTTTTACCCTGCCCGAGCGTCCGCGGTCGTACTCATACCATTCCGATGTTCCTCCTCCTGTAAGTATATATGCAGAGATTTTATCACCATACTTCCCTTCGGAATAATCCAGGAAGTCAATCATCCATTCCGTGGTTATTTCGATCCATTTTTTATCCGAAGCAGCCATAGATATCTCTGAAAAGCTGTCATAGGCAAACTGCCTTGTAAGCCAATAGGGAGTATTCAGGTCGACCATACACAGGAAGTTTGCTTCCGGATTTGCAGACAGAAGATCTTCCACCTGTTTGTCATAAGCCGTGAAATCATATTTTTTCTTCCCCAGCCAGATCAATGGGTACTTGCAATATTCAAAACCTGCCGAATTAATGTTGTTGGACGCATAAAAACAGCGTGTATTGATGCCCATAGATTTGAATTTGGAGGTCATATCCAGCTCCGGCCAGAAAGAACGGTAAGCATAATAGATGTTTTTCTCCTTTTGCTCCGGGGAATTGAAGTTATTTTCTCCCGCCTGCAGCCACGGCAAAGGGAATGCAGTGGCTATAACCGAACCTCCAAGTAACTGCAAAACCGATCGCCGTGAAATGGTGTTTGAATTCTTTTTATTCATGAGATTGATTGTAATTCCGAATTTTGAGTTTTAAAGATCCGATTAGGTTACTTTTCAATGTATCTGTTTTCCAGGACGACTCCGGGAACAGAGGGTTCCCTGACGGTGAGCACGCCGATTTTATACCTGTGCCGACCGTCATCACCTCTGAGTGGCAGGGCTATGGCCGGGGTACCGTCTCTCCATCCCACGGAAACATACAGATTATATACTCCGGGTTTGGTAGCCGGAACCACTGGTGCGGAACTGAATTCGCTTCCCGGACGCTGTTCCATTTTCAGGGTAAAGTCGTTGAAGAACTTTTTGGGTGTGACAAATCCGACATGAAACACACTCAGGTGTTTTTCTTCCGGCGCTGCACCCGGCTCTCCCGGCTTCAGGTTTTTTACATCCAGTTGATCGTCTACAAGAAGGGAAACAATTCCTCCTTTTTCATCTTTCAAGGTAAGTGCGGGAAAACCTCCCGGATAGCAGGGAGCCACACCGGCGTTGGCCCAGGTCCATTCCACCCGGAATGGTTCCCCGATTTCCACAGCATCCGGAATTTGGATTTGCCTCAGTTGTATACGGTATCCCAGGCGCAGGTTTATTTTCTCAATGATTTCTTTGTTTTCGTTGTAAAACTCAATGGGCCACCAGTGAATCGAAAGATAACTGATATGGTATTTTTCCACTGCTTCCATCAGCCTTAATCCATCCCATGACCCTTTGACTTTGAGCATGCCATAATGCCCGTGTTCCACGATAACGGGAAGCGTGGGCCAGAATTTCTGCGCCAGTGCGTCATTGTACCAGGCGCTGGGATATTTATTGACCAGGATGCTGTCATCACGCAAGGTCAGCCCCTTTGACAAGGCATATTCGGCCAGGGATGAATTCACCTTCGAAGGATTTGAACCGATCATGTCGTCATTGATGCAGATCAGGGTATTTTTGAAATATTTCATGTAAAGATCAATCTGCCAACGCACAATTTCCGCCGTTTTTTCAGCTGAGAGCTGGCTGGAATAGCCCGTATGTCCTTCACCCCACATGCCAAAGGTGCCGATGTCGATAAAAGCCACATTCGGGTTTCCGTCGTAATGGCCGGCCAGGGCGCATACGAGGTTTTCCAGTTTTTCCTTGAAAACCGGGTCCAGATAGTCAGGATCCCACAAGGGTCCGTTTTCATCCGGGCCTACCCTGTGAATAAAATTGATCCCTTTTGCACCAGCCTCTTTTACCCATTTGGGAGTCGCCCAGGTGATCCAGTGCTCGCTGCAATTGATACGGATGGCTATTTTTTTCCCCTTGGCGATAAACCGCTGTGCCGGAGTGTCAAAGACGGTCCAATTGAAAAAACCTTCTTCGGGTTCTACAAAAGACCAGGGAATACGCATGTAAATAACCGAACATCCCGGAAACCAGTCAAGTGAGTCGGAAGGCTCCAGCCAATATCCGTAATTACCTGTGCGACCGGAATAATAGTGGGTAACCCATCCCATGGACGGATTGAGAAGTGCTTCGCCCGTATCCTTGAAATCCAGGGAATGGGATGTCCCGGAAACGGTGTCCGGGATTTTGGATTCTTTCCTTTTCATTTCTGCTGGTCTGGTTGTTTCGGACTGTATTTTAATATTTCATGAAGTGCACCGTAAAATGCGGCATTATCGATGCTCTTTACCTGCGATATCTTCCGGAGAAGTTTCATTTCCTTCAGCCCGCTTTTCAGTGAATTTTCCATATGATGAAAGGAGCGGGAGATCTGCCCCCCGAAAAGCAGACACTGGATGTTCTTTTCTATGAGAATGTCTTTCAGGGTTTCAGCCAGTATTTCACCCACATTCAGGAAGGTATCCAGGCTCGCCTTATCTCCTTCATCTGCCCATCTTCCGATATCGGAAACTTTTATTCCCGTGGTGTCACTCTTGCCGCTCAACTCACCGTATATCTCCAGGAATCCCCTTTGGGCAGTGTAATCTTCCAGAATTCCCTGTCTGAAAGGAAGTTTATAAATGCTTAAACAGGGGCCTCCCATCTTGTTGAGCTGAATTACCCCGTTTTGGGAGAAGGCAAAGCCCAAACCTGTTCCCAGGGTGATCAACGCTACATTGTCATATCCCTGTGCATTGCCTGTCCAGATCTCCCCTGCCAGCACGGCGTTGGCATCATGAATGAATGCGACAGGGGGTACGGTGGATAATCCGGCTATATCCTGAATGGCTGTACGCAGATCCATCCCGTAAATACCCCCGAATTTATGTTCCATGAGGGGAATCCCTTTTTCATAATCAAACGGCCCGGGTATGGCTATGCCGATTCCTTCCAGCTCCAGCCCGCTTTTCATGATCATGGCAATTCCGTGATGAACCGTATACCTGAAAGCCTGAAGGATCATTTTTCCGGAACCTTTTGAATAGGAACGGGTCATGAAAAAGGAGTTTTTTATAATCACTCCTTCCGGACTCAGTATGGCGGATTTCAGATAGGTGCCACCCGCATCAATGGTCAGATATACTTTAGTTGTCAAATCCATTTTCCCGGTTTTGATGGTGGATTCAATTCTGAAATTTCAGGCTGTTTCAATACAGGACAACAGTTAAGGTAACCGGTCCGTGCGCACCATATACCAGGCTTTGCTCAATATCGGCGGTTTTGGACGGGCCTGATATGAACAGCCCGAAACCCGACCCGATGGGGTCAATCCGCTCGTATGCCTGGTGCATATCCTCCACGATCTGCCCGGAAGGAAGTGAAATAATCAATTCCCTGGCAATGAAAGGGATGAGCCGGTTAGGGAAGTCAGATTCATCCAGCCAGATGGCTCCGTTCTCGGCTACCCCGAACTGACCGTTCAGTAACACTGTTCCCAGTTTGTCCAGTTTATCGGGTGAAGCTGCCTGGTATTCTTTCCAGACTTCTTCCCTTTCGAAACAGAGGGCATCGGGATAATTTACGTTTATAAAAGCATACAACTGATCTTTTCCCAGGAGTTCGGAAAAAGCAGCACCCACCCTGGTGAGATTATCCTTGAACATCTCTTTTAACCGGGCCACAGGGGTCTCCGTTTTTTCTTTCCTCCATACGGAAAAAGACCCTGACTGCGGGGCATTCTGACGAATCATTCCGATTATTTTATTCCTGCTCATGGGGCGTCCTCCTTTTCTGTGCATTGTGTTTATACCATTCTTTGAAAGATTCACGCGGAACTGCCGGCAGTTCCCGCTCTTTTCCCCATACATTCACCGGATGATAGACCAGTTTCCTAGGCAGGTTTTTTACGACCCACCGGGCCATCCTGCCAGAGAAGTTGTACCAGGCGTTGCTTGCCAGTATTTTTCCTGCCGATTTCATTATCAAGCGTTTGAAAGGGGAGACCAGTTTTCTTTCTGAAAGCTCCTGTCTCCACTTGTATAGCTGATGGTCAATATCAATCTTTACAGGGCAGACATTGGTGCACGACATACATAAAGAGGAGGCGAACGGAAGATCGGCATGATTTCTGGCGTCTGCAACCGGGGCAAGGATAGAGCCGATGGGGCCGGGAATGAGATAGCCATAACTGTACCCGCCGCTTCTGCGGTATACCGGGCAGGTATTCATGCAGGCCCCGCAGCGGATACATTTCAGTGAATTTCTGAAGGTGTTGTCGCCCAATCGTTTGGATCTGCCATTGTCCACGATTACGATATGCATGTGTCCTCCGGGCTTGGGTTTTCTGTAATGGGAGGTATAGGCGCTTACAGGCTGGCCGGTGGCATTCCGGGCAAGCAGGCGGGTGAAAACGCCCAGGTCAGCTGTGCGGGGAATGATTTTTTCAATTCCCATGCAATGTACCTGCACGGGGGCGCAATGTACCCCCATATCTGCATTTCCTTCATTGGTGCATACCACGACTACTCCGGTTTCAGCCACTGCAAAATTCACTCCCGTGATGGCGATTTCCGCTTTCAGAAATTTCTCCCTCAAATGAGCCCGTGCGGCTGAAGTGAGATACTGGGGATCAGAGTTCCCTTCCTCGGTATTCAGCTTTTCTTGAAAAAGTCTGCCGATCTCTTCCCGTTTCAGATGGATGGCCGGCAGGACAATGTGGCTCGGCGGTTCTTTCCTGAACTGGATGATCCTTTCCCCCAGATCCGTATCCACCACTTCAATCCCTTTCTCTTCCAGAAAGTGATTCAGTCCGCATTCCTCCGTGAGCATCGATTTGCTTTTCACAATGTGGGAGGCTTTATATTTCCCGATCAATCCAAGCATGATCCCGTTGAATTCAGCAGCATCTGAAGCCCAGTGAACCTCCGCTCCATTTTCAACTGCCTGTTGTTCGAAGCGAAGCAGATAGTCGGCCAGATGGGTAAGTACATCTTCCTTGATCTGTGAAGCCTGTTCCCGCAAATCCTCCCATTCGGGGAGTGAGCTGGCTGCTTTGTCACGCTTCAGGCGAACAGTCCATAACGTCTGGTCATGCCAGCCGGCCCGCTTTTCATCCGCAAGAAAACCACAGGCTTTCTCTGAATGTCCTTTCATAGGCTGTTGCTGTTTAGTATTTCTGCAATATGCACTACTTTCAACGGCTGTTTTTGCCTCCTGATTATCCCTTCGAGGTGCATCAGGCACGACATGTCGGTGGCAGTAATAATTTCGGCGCCATTGCGGGCATGGTCGCTGATCCTGTCTTTACCCATCCTTGCAGATATGTCGGGTTCAAAAACGGAAAAGGTACCACCGAATCCGCAACATTCATCTTCCCTGTCAAGACTGATAATTTCGATGCCTTTGGCTTTTTCAAGCAGTTTATGCACCTTGGAATAGCTCTCGGAGATCAGCTCTGATGCCTTCCCCAACTTTAATCCGCGAAGTCCGTGACAACTCTGGTGGACGCCGACTTTATGGGGATATTCTATCTTCAGATCGTTAATCTTCAGGATATCCACGATGAACTCGCAAAGTTCATAAATGTTCTGCCTGACTTTTCTGACCTCACTGGTTTGTTCCAGGATGTCGAAATGTGCTTTGACATGATACACACAACTTCCTGAGGGAGAGACAATATAGTCGAACGAACTGAAATTTCTGACAAAGTTCCGGTACACGGGAATGGCTTCCTGTTCGGCTCCGCTGTTTGCCAGAGGCTGACCACAACAAGTCTGCTTTTCGGGATAGCAGACTTCCATTCCCAGTTTTTGGAGCAGTTCCAGGGTGGCAATCCCTACCTGCGGATAAAACTGGTCAATGTAACAAGGAATAAAGAGACCTATTTTCATTCTTTTCAGCATTACTTACGCCAGTTCTGAGAAATCAGTTGCCGGTTACATCATCAAATACCCTCACATAGTCAACGATAAAATAATCGGGCAGTTTTGCCTTCCTGAGTTCCTCAGCCGGCCCTCCCATTCGGTATCCGTTGCATTCGGTGGATACGAGGATAAACTCTTCACGGTGAGACACCGGTCCCGGTATGCGCCAGCTTTCTTTGCCATCTACATAAAAAATATATCCGGCAGGGCTCCAGTCCAGCCCGAAAGTATGGAAACCGTCGGCTGTCGGTTCAGCTGTTCTGGATCCTGAACCTGCGCTTTTATGGTCTACACCGTATCCGTTCCAGTGGATATTATGGCTGAAAACGCCATCGCGGGTGAAATTCTCCATGATGTCGATTTCCACCCCTGAATCCAGCGGGTCCAGCGTGGATCCGATCGTGGGCGACTGTAACCAGAAAGCAGACCACCACCCCGCTTGTTCCTGAAACTTGCACCTGATCTCGTAGTAACCGTAACGGTGAACAAATCTGGGCTGTTTCAGATCACCGATCGGCCAGGTCAGTTTTTTGCTGTATGAATTTCCGGGGCGGTCCATATAATTACTGCCGGTTTGTAGCTGAGATGAATAAAACTGTCCATCCTTCTCGATAAGCTTCAGCAGGAGGTTCCCTTTTCCGTCCAGTTCAGCTCCTTTGTCGGTATAGGTTTCAAAACGGTTTTGCATGATGTGCATCCGGAAATCCCACTTGGTGGTGTCCAATTCAGTCCCGTCAAACTCATCATTCCATATCAGTTTCCATTTTTTCCCGGGGGGAAGCTGGCTTTCTTTGTGTTTTATCTCCTGTCCCTGTCTGGCAGACTGGTTCGATGGTTGCTGCGGATAGGCGGTCAGGACAGAGAAAATCATCCACACCGCCAAACATGTGATTTTATTTTTCATTTGGGTAAACTTGAAGGTCAAACTATTTTGCATTTCTGATATCATACATTTTGTAGCCCACTTCCCTGATCTTTGCAATTGTTTCAGGATAAGGTTTATCGCAGACATCGGTAAATCCTACCTGGAAATTCTCCCCGTCGAAACGGCCTGTGGTAGCCTGATCGGAGTACTGGTGCCAGTGTGTCCCGATAAAATTGGGATGACGGAGCGCCGATTCCACATATTCTGCATAAGAAGCTGCCCTTTCCTGCTGATCAGCGGTTTTAACCAGTCCGGGATGGAAAAGGCCCCGGTCCAGCGCACCAAAATGGAATTCCCCGATCATCACCGGTTTGTCAATTCCTTCAGGGAGCTTGAAATCGGCGAGGGAATGGCGGTAGATATTGTAACTCAGCACATCACAATATTTGGCAGCAATTCTCAGGATGTTTTCATTGGCGCTGCCTGCAAACCGGCATCCCATATAGAGTTTTCCGGGAGCTGCTTTTTTAAATTCATCCCTTACATTTTTGAAGTAGGCATCAGCGATTACCCCGGTGAATTCCACACAGTCATCCTTAGATCCAGCGGCAGGCTTTTCCTGGGATTCAAGCAGCGCCTTCCAGTCTGCATAGGTTGAATTCCAGGTTTTATTCAGGTCGCCAATGTTTTTATACTTCTTCTTTAACCAGGTTATCATCTCCTGTTTGGCTGGTTGTTCCGAGGGGGATTGTAAAGTCCATTCAGCCAGTGCTCCCGGTCCTCCCCATGCTATTTCGTTGTCCACGAAGAACCCGAGGCACCACGGATCGTCCAGCTGTTTCTTCTGTTCCTTCAATTGGGCCCTGAAAGTGGTCCGGAATTCCGGATGGAACGGATCTTTGAATTTCCACCAGCCATCATGACTTCCTGCGATATCGGGCGACTTGAGTTCAAAACGGTTACAATAAGGGGTTTTATCCATCTGGCAAATTTTCGAATCGGAACTGTTGGCTATGGTGGTCAGCCCCCAGCTTTTCATTCTCCGCTGAACCATGTCGGCAAATTTTCCTCTCCAGTTTTCACCATACTTCCGCATGATGTTGGCTGATGAAAAATCATAGGTTTTTTTGATTCCGCGTTTTACATAATAGGGATATAACAGGGAATCGTGAGTGGTATAAAATTCAGCAAACGGAGACCCTTCAGCAGGAAGATCCTTAAAATACAATTCCCGGTTGTCCAGCGGGGTAACGGCACTTGAAGAGGTTACCCTGACCGTACCATGCGACCAGTACAGATTGCCTTCCGGATCAACCATCCACCATTTCCCATCTACTTTTTTTACATAGAATTGTCCGGTGGCTTTTTGTTTGGGCCCGGTTGCCCACCCTCCGAACTGATCACGACCCTCAGGTCCGGGATGAGCATCCAGGTCAGCCAGCTCTTCTTTCAGCGCTTCTTTCAGCTCTTCATCCGATTTGGTCTTCCCCGGCCACTCTTTATGAATGAATTGTCCGTACTCATCAATGAAGGGGAAGAATTTCTCCGGGGGAAGATTCATCCATTCAGGCAACGCTTCCGGTGTGCCTTTTACCGCCACGACCTTTTTTACTCCCCAGTTCCAATCCAATTTCGGATTGTTGACATAAAGTGCCAGCCCTGTTACCTGTGCGGGATCCAGCTTGGCAACCAACGCCTGTAACTTGTATGGAGTGTTCCGCATTCCCGTCAGTTTTTCATCAATTTCAGGGAAGGGGATCGCGGGAGGGATGGAAACGATAAATTGTTTTGAACTTCCTGCCGGGATGTTAACCCGGTCAATCAGAACTCCCTTTGCTTTACCGGGATCGGCATCCTGGTTTTCGAGACGGATGGTGATGGGTAAATCCCCTTGCTGATCGTTATTTACCAATTCAACCACAATCTGGTTACAGGCCGATAAGTTCCAGTTTCCCCTGATAAGAACTCCGGGAGTAGGTTCATAGGCTTTGGTCTGAACGGTCAGTATGGTGTCCTGTGTTCCGGTTATGCCACCGCTCAGTGCCGATATGGCTTCTGCCGGGGTGGTTTTTGCATCAAAAAGCACTACTTCCCTGTTTTGCTTAACTGAACATGCACAGGTAATGACCATGCATAGGGTAAGTGAAATAATGGTTTCTTTTTTCATATTTGTCTTGATTTTATCTTGCGCCCATTTTATCAGGCCAACAGCTTTAATTTCGAATTTCAATTGATTCATTCATTTCGTTTGGATCAGCTCCCAAAGTACCAGTCCGTTTTTCTCCAGGTTATCCTGCTTAAGAATCACCAGTCCATTAGTGAGTGCGATCTCCGTATCTTCCACTTTTTCAATATCACCCTGGTATTCAGGATTATCCAACCAGTTACTGTGCCTGCTGTCAATGAGGTATTTTACCACCCTCAGTCTATCTGACCCGTGGAATACTTTATGGAGATTACTGATGGTCAGGATTACATTCCGGGTATCCTCATAGTTGACGGCTTCAATAATGAATCTCTCCTTTTTGACCGACGCCAGCACCAGGTCTTTCCCGGTGATTGTATTTTCGACCCGGACTTCCTTTCCGTTGAGCATGCTTAAGAACTTCATGGAAGCCCCCAGGGGCAGTGTATGGATTTCCGATGCTTTTGTCTCTGGTTGGTTGGGCCCATCAAACCACATGAACTTGGTCTGGATCTTTGGATTGTGATAGAGTACCCAGGGGAAGATCTTGATTTGCGGGCTATACAGCGAGGTAAAATAAAGCGTTTTGTGCAGCCATGCGGCATTTGCAAAGTGGTATTCCCGTTTGTCATCGCTGAAATGGAACGGATCATGTTCTGAAATGAACATCGGGAGATCGGGAGAAAGGTTGTTTCTGACCAGCATGGCTTTTATCTCTTTTTCCCGGTTGACGGTTTGGGATACATCCTGGTGATATTCGTGCCATGAGACGAAATCCAGTTTTTTCCCCTTACCCTTGTCCTGGCTGTAAAGCTCAAGGAAATGCTCCAGTTTGCTGAATGATCCAGTAACCACAGGGCCTCCGACCAGAATACGGTTACCGGCTTTCAGTTTCAGTTCCTTGTTCACTTCGTTCACTGCCTCACAGGCAAGGCGGTAGAATTGGTAGTACTCTTCATCGGTAGCACCCATGAATCCTTTCAGTTCATATTCGTTGCAAACTTCCACGTAGCGGATATTCGGGAAGAGCTTTTTGTAGTGCTTCAATCCTTCCCTGAAGAGCATTTTCCAGTCTTCCATGGTGACCGGCAGTTTTTTGTCGAGTATATCCCGTTCATACCGGCGAACAGTAAGCATAACCATATGACTATGCTCACTGAAAGCCTTCATGTACTGATAAAAACTGACCGATGATTCAATCTCCCAGTTCCATGATTCCCTGAATTTCTCGGGGATCTCGTGGTATTTATCCACTCCGATCTTAAAATCAAAGTTAAACTGGCGGGTTCTGTAATCCCACATTTCATCCAGGTTGAGCCAGCAGCGGGTAATTTCCGGCTTGCCAAGCGTTTTTTCTGCAATTTCAGCCAATACGGGGGCCGGAACCTTTTGCAGGGAGGTGTTCCAATATGCTGTCAATCCCGGGAACGGACGGGTTTGATCCATGACATCGACTGTTCTGGTGATCATCCCCTGATTGTCAGCCATGGCAGAACAGGATTTATCTTTGGAAGAGGGTTCAGGAGTCGTACCTGAAAAAAAAATGGTCAGTAGCATCAATAATCCGGCTGATTTGATCAAATATCTTTTGTTTTCCATCTGAATTTTAATTTTTTTCAAAAATGATCAGTCTGATGGTATTGGGACCAAGGGCAGAAAGAGGATTTACATTGGGATTGTGCGGTTCAGCGGCGCTGACCGTCCGGTAACCCGGAACCGAGACCGTAAAATCTCTTTTTTCAGAAAGACTCTTATTCCAGACCACCACTCCGATTTTGCTGTCGTGCAGGAATCCGTTGGCAGCGATATCGCTGCCTGTAACTTCAATTCCGTCCCTGGCGATGAACTTTCCATGTCTGAAATAGTCAGAATATTTATTCTCAAACGCGATAAGTGTGTGAACATATTCTGTAGCTTCCGCGGCCGGCAGGAGGTTCATTTTGGAGAGGTCGGGGGGACTGACTACATTGGAATAGTCTTCGGGTTTGGGAAGTTTGCCTTTCAGCAGGTAGTCCACATCCCCGGCATATCTGGTTTCAATTTCATGCCGTAATCCGCTGATCAGGGCATAATTGGCATCGGTCCTTGTGATCATGGGATTGGGATTGCGCTGTGTTTTCAGCAATTCCGGGAAGGTGTACATGAACAATTCCGGGAAAGCGTTGGGTCCCGGCTGGGCAGCCATCCCACAACCATGGTGAAAATCGATCCCCCTGATTATGGCATCATTGGTTCCTTCCGTCATCACAATGAATTCCGGATTAATTTTTTTCATGTCGTTGTTGATCCGGGAGATCATTTCCAGCCGGTTGCGGGCGTCACTCATTCCCGGCAGGTGGTCGTGATTTTTGGCATAACACAGATTGATCCCCATGATCCCCACCTGATCGTAGAGGATGCCGTCAGCACCCAGGGAAACGGCCTGCAAACCCAGGTCATACATGGTTTTCCTCCAGATTTCGGAACCGGTACAGCCTTGGGCAAAAATGACCGGCGTGGCATTTTTCTGCTTGATGTAATATTGAATCTGAGGTTGCCTGTCTTCCTGAATCAGCATGGTTTCATACCCGTTGTACCTGTAAAAATCGGTAGAGGTATCCATTATTTTCCCATTGGCGTACATAATGATCCGTTTCCCTCTTTTATGAGCCCTTTCAATGGCTTTCTTCAGCTCTTCCCGGCCTCCCATCATATTATCCGGATTGTAATACGGATAAAGGTGATCATGTCCGCCGATAGTCCAGCCAAAAAGACCGATCGTCCCCAGGTTGAACTGATCGGCGATATCACAGAGTTTGTCAAGATCCTTGTAAGGCCACATGACTTCCATGTTCTGCTGCTTTAATATGGCCAGCAACCAGCCGGAGTTGTTCTTCACCCATTCAGGCGGGACAGCTGCCGTAAAATGTTGGTTGTACCATGCCTTGTAAAATTGTGAAGCCTTGTACCATTCTCCTGTATATGGACGGATCATGATGTCGGGAACCGTGTAAACGGATGCGCAAATGGTGGCTTGAATGCCGGCTTTGAATGTTCCGGCAGCCTTATCATAGGCCAGAGTAAAAACTTTGGTCTCCTGCAGGGGATCGTGGCTGCCCACATAAATGCCGCCTTTGGACGAATTCACGGAGAACCAGGCCATGGCGGCACCTCCGCCGCTCGGATACCGGATGCTCCTGCTTCCGAAACTTCCCGGATCGTCAAAATACTGACCGAGACCCACCGGCCAGTAAATACCGGCCTTAGGG
>CAYWTT010000034.1:0-15800 GCA_964461245.1 uncultured Prolixibacteraceae bacterium
TTCAACCGTACTCTGACTCAGATTCAACTCCTCAGCAATGGCACCCGCATTTTTCCCTTCGAACCTGCTTTTAAGGAATACTTCCCTTCTTTTCGGGGGCATTTGCTCAACCAGTTGCTCAACCTTTGTTCTGAGGGAAGAATAGTCTGTTTCCTCCTGGCCTTCCTCTGCTTCTGAACCATGCAGAACAGCATAGCCTATGTACTTGTTTATCAGTGCTTTTGTTCGGAAGTATTTCTTTATATAGTTGAAAGCGATCGAAAAGAGATAAGACCGGAATTGAAATTCTTCCTTTAGGTTTTCACGGTTATCCCAGATTTTTAGAAAAATCTCCTGGACCATCTCCTCTGCATCTTCTTTGGACTTTAAATATCCGCAGGCGAAATGGTACAGTTTTGAGCTGGAAGAATTGAAAATCTGATTAAAAGCTTCAATGTCGCCTTTTTTTAGCTTTCTGATCAAATCACCATCCCTGTTTTTTACTTGCTCTGGCAATGTTTTGGTTTTAGCTGATACAAAAATATAACTTCTGTCAAATAAGATATTGAAATTTCACAGCTATGCTGCTTTTGTTTCCGGATTATTCCGGCTTCAGCAAAGATATTGCGGCTACGCCGCACAGCAACGGCTGATAGGTCGATTAGTCCCGGTTTATACCGATGCTTGAATACCTGCCACAAGGGGATGGTTGAACCATACATCCTGAATACCTCAGCGGATACCCGTTTTGCTGATCCCCTTTATTTCAGCGTATTCCTGAGTCCTCTCATAGCCACCGAAAGCTGTTCGGCCACCTCGGCCATGCCCTTCCCGCCGGTGAGCTCCCTGATTTTATGTTCGGCTTCGATGGGGCCGATCTCGTTTTTGGCAAATTTATCCATGGTATCCCGGAGTTCATACAGGTGGCGGGCAGCTTCAGGATTGGTTTTGGCTTTCAGCTTCAGCATGGGTTCGATCTTGGTGTTGAAATCCTTGGTCAGTCCGCGCATCTGTTCCTGCATGATCCCATAATACCCCAACTGGGGATGATGGGCTGGCAGATTATTTACCTTAAAGCCTGATACGTCGGCCGCCTGCTGCACCCAGGCCTTGTTGGTCTCGAAAACCAGGGCGGTTTTTGTTCCCTTGCTTCCCAGCCAGGCCAGGTCCCGGTAAGCTTCCGGATGATAGGAAGTGGTAAATTCCACCATAGCCTCTCCGGCAGGTCTACCGTAGATTTTGACAAATGATCTTTCCAGAATCTCCTGCCCCACCTTTTGCAATTCCTGGGGAGAGCTTCTGCGGATGGTCCCATCCGGTTCTTTGATGGTCAGGTTACGTCGCCAGGCAATATGTTCCGGATTGGGGATGCGGTTTCCGGTGGCATCAAAGGTATACCTGGGAGGTTCCACCACGCCCATATCCAGGTCGGCCCCCACTTTCCCCTTTGAAGAGGAATTGGAAAAGGTTCTGCATTTTTGGGCATTGAAACCGGCGCTGACCAGTTCTTTTTCCACTTCAGCCTGCAACCGGGCGGTAAAAGTTCTTTCAAAGGAGTTGTAATGGGCGGTTGTCCTGGCATCTCCCTGCCTGGCTAGGGCGTTGATGTGTCCCTTGGCATACAGGTCGGTTTTTACGACTTTATAAGCTTCTTCGGCGGAACTCCTCAGTTGTGCAATCTCTTCCTTCGATGCCCCGGCTTTTCCCGCATCGGCCAGTTTTTGCATCCGTTCCCGGAAGAGATTTACTTTGGCGTGGCCCTCGGCCTGGCGTGAAAGAAAGTGCGCAGCCTGTATCTGCTGCTGAACGGTCGGCCACCTGCCTGAGGAGGGATTGACCGGATTTCCTCGGGCATCGACCACATCGGACCACTGAACCGGGGTTCCTTTGGGATTGGGGGGCATCAGAGCTCCCAGGGCAGCCTTGAAAACCACGGTCTTCAGCGCTTCCTTCCCGAGCTCCCAGCCTGCACCCCAAAGTCCGGCCTTGTTTTCATCGATGGAGCTGGTGGCCGCATTTTGGGAATGTTCTTCCAGATGCTGGAGCACTCCCTGCTGGTAACCGTTCATGGCGGCATTGGCCATCATGGTCACCGTGTTATAGGAGGAAGCTACTTTGGTGAATGCGCCGGTAAGCCCTACTTCAAGGTAACCGGTCACCCCCTGGTAACCGAAAAACACCCTGGCTGCCTGGGCAGCCCTCATGGATGCTGCAATGGCATTGGGCGCGGTGTGGGCGAAATAGACCGGAGCAGCGATCGATAAGAGGGTCATGGAAACATCGGCTCCGGTTTTCACATATTCAAGCCCTTCTACCATGCCATTGACAGCCGCTGCCCACTCTTCTTTTTCTGCCGCCTTTTTTTCCAGTTCACCGGTAACCTGTTCTCCGACCGCCTTGGCTGCTTTCCGCATCCTTTCGGGATCAAAACTACCGTTTCCCGGAGACACCATGTTTCGTTCGAAAAACTCCCGGAGCCTTTTTTGCTCAGAAGGTTCAGCCAGTTCAATCAATTTCGGCATCCGCTCCATGGTCCTTTTTATCTGATGGGCTTCTTCAGCCATCTGACGTCCCCTTTCCGCCATCATCTGCATGTTGAGGGCATCCAGTTCGGTACGGGTGTGTATATGTTCCCCTGTTTTGATGGTCAGGATGGCATCGTTTTCCTTCTGCCGGGCATCCATCTGGTACAGGAGGTCCCGCGTAAGGTTATTCCGGGTATCGGGATTCAGGCCGGCAACCGACAGCCGGCTTTTCAGCGATTCAATATTGCTGTCGAAATATCTGATGTTGTTTTCGTGAAATTTGATCTGTTCTTCCTGCTGCTTTTTAATGGCTTCCGCCGTTTCCCAATCCTTCAGCACTTTAAGGTAATCAATAAGTTCCTGTGAAACCTTCGGTTTGGGCAACTGGTCTTCCGGAACCGGTTCGAAAATGTCAGCATATCGCTGATTCAGAAAAGCCAGCCGGTCCTTATACGATGTCTCAATGCCTTCCAGCATCCTTTCCCGGTTTTCTTTTTCTACCCTTTGCCTTTCAGAAGCCGGAATATTGTTGAGACTCATCGAGAGATCAACCTGGACCCGAAGCGCTGCTTCATCAATTCCTGCTTGTTTTCTCGCTGTATATTCCTCTTCTGCTTTCTTCCTCTCTTCCTGGTAGAGTCTTTTTCTCTCTTCCAATGGAGTCGGTCCTCCCCTGGCCGCCAGGGCGAGCTCATCCGGATACTCCTTTCTCCATTTCATGTAGGCATCGTATTTTCCCTGGTCCCATTTGCGGTCGGGAACCACCTTCAGCAACTGATCCCATTTGGCCGGATTCCCGTCAATGGGCAAAACCGGGGGAACCGGGTAGGTCTCTTTGGTGCTGGAGAGGGCGTAACTGGCAATGCCTGAACTGTTGTTTAATTCATTGGGCGCCCGGTATTGCAAAATATGGATGGTATCCTTATCGCCGCGATATATATTCACAAACCTGAAAAAACTCCAGTCCAGACATGCCCAGGCACCATCTTCCAAGGGTTCGAACATGATCAGCAGGTCATAAACGCCGGGGATAAGGGTCATCCCTTTGGTTTTTTCGTTGTATTCCAATCCCGGTTTGCTGATGTCAATGCCGTTTTCCTCCCATTTCTGGAGGGTGGAAACTGGGAACCTGTACACCAGCACCTTGCCATCGTCAAAAACTTTCAACACTTTCATCAGCACGTTCGATCCGTCTTCCGTTTCCCATTCCCCCTCGAACGGGAAGTTGTTGCCTGAAAGCAGGCTGAGCGCTTTGCGGTGCAATTTCCTCTTTCCTTCGGCCAGGGCTGCAGCGTCAGGCAGATTCCCGAGCCGGGCTATCTCATCAGCCACCTCCTGCAGCTGTTTCTGCAAAACATTAAGGGTAGCCACTGTGATTTCCAATTCCCCCATCGTAGAGGCTATTTCTGCTGAATCATCCTCTGAGGTGGCAATGGTGACCACCAGGGCTGCCGCATTGTATGCTTCTGTTTCAGATCCCATGGCCTCCCGGATGGCTAAAAATTTTGAGATCAGAGGATTTAGCTGGTTGAGGTAATCCACCACTTCTTTACAGGGATAATCAAAAAGCGGCTTCCATTCGTTTTCAAATTTCTTTTCCTCCTCTGTGGTCATTTCTCCATAGACCAGCCTCATTCCCTCCTTGGCCATTGAGACGGCACCGGTGTATTGGGCAGAGGTCATGGTGGCAAAATCAATATCCGATTCAAAGGGAAATTTTCCGAAATCCAATAATTTGGGAGGTCTGACTGTCCTGGGAATTTCTTTCCCAATCCCACCGGCGTTACTCCCTGCTTCTTTTCTTCCCGTTAAGTCAGCATGGGTTTGCTTTTGTACCGCTGATTTCTGACCGGAAGCCTCCTTATTCGCTTTGGATAGATCATTCTTTTTTGCATCTTCTCCTGCCTTATCTGACTGATCAGCAACTTTATCCCGACTTGGCACGGCGGGTTCCTCTATGGTGGTGTTCGCCTGCTTTTTCCCCTGATCCTGATTCTGTGAAAGTACGGTGTTTTCTGCAGGTTTTTTTGCCTCAACAGCCTCAAGATTGGATTTTTCACCTTCCGGTGCCCCGGCAGGATTCACTCGGAGTGCCCCAATGAAAGCCAGTGCCTCCTCTCTTAACTCCTTTTTCTGGCTGACTTTGTCGAAAATGTAAATGTTGTACATTTTCCCGGCCACCCAGGGGCTGAGGATGAACCCCCTTTCATGACTCTCCTTCAGGTTGAAAGTGATCAGGTGACTGTTGTTCTCCCCAAGAGCGCCATAATCGCTGTCGTCTTTGAATTTATCCACGTAATCCTGTCGTCCGTACAGATCGTAAAAGATTTTTACCATCGATTTGTTGAAATCCTTTTTTGTCGGACAATCTGCCGGTTGTTTTTTTATTTTGATCACATAATCGGTTCCCCCGTTCACCGAATGTACAAAGGTGTGGAATTCACCTCCCGAATTGCTGCTGTCGTATTGCCAGCCGGGAGGAAGAGTTACCTGGAAAATACCGAAAGTCTGTAACTCGGGATTAAACCGGGCAGCTATTTTTTCAAACGGAAAGACTGAAATGAACATCAGAAATATGAACCCGGAAATTGTGGGGCATGAAATGGTCGGTTTCATCTTATCGAGGTTAGTATCCGGGTATAAATGTATAAAAAAAAGGTGACTCTCGGGGGAAACTGCATTTATAACTTTTACAGACCACTATAACAGAGGTTTAATCTGAACGTTTTATGCCATTTCATCTTTTCATTGCGAAGATGCAGATGTCTCCTCACTTCGCTTCGTCGACATGACAATAGGGCCAGAGTCAAATGGGGGATCGTGGCAGGGCGGTTCTGGTTCCAGGGGCTCCATGAGTCCGGGATATCTTTGCAAAGATTATCACAACCGAAGTCACTTCTGTCATTGGTAAAGAGCCGACAAAGAAGGGAGTGAAGCCCGTCCGAATGGCTTCGGCCGGGCGGACCCGTCCGAATGGCTTCGGCCGGGCGGACCCGTCCGAATGGCTTCAGCCGGGCGGACCCGTCCGAATGGCTTCAGCCGGGCGGACAATCTCATGCCCGTAAGGAGCCATTTGTCATGGGAATATCCTGTTTGAAGGATAAATTAATTGAAGGCGTGATTTGCCGGTTGGCCCTGCAAAAAAAATCAGCGAAAATTCAGTAGCTTAAAGAAAAAATCGGGTATGGAAAGGGTAATGCTGTATCACATGGAAACTCCGGAGATAAAAGTGACCATTGAGGCTTATTTTGAGGGTGAAATGCTGATGGTTGAAGGATATGATATCGGAAGCAGGGTGGAAGAACTGTTGGGTGACAGTGATTATGAATATATGACCGGTGTCAAGCAGGATGAATTATTGAAATTATACCCTTTGCTGGACGTTCCGGTGGGAGACAAGGTCGGATTGCTCAATGCCATTGCCGGGAAATTCAGCACCAATTCCTGCTATAGCCAGTTCCAGTCGTTTCTGAATGAGCATGGAATTAAAGCCGAGGCGTTTTCCTGGACATAGGAGATTCGTTTTTGTTAAATTACTTTTAACAACTGTCAAAGGTTTGGTTGCTGACTGATTTTCCGCTCCTGTCCCTGTTGTTTTTTGGATACCTTTATGCCGTTTTATTATCCGGAAAGCTTCAATGTCAGATAATTCTGTTGTTTCATCAGGGTCAGATGGGATCACCACGGACAGGCGGCCTATAAGAATAGCCGTAGCCCTTGCTTTTTTTTGCATGGGACTGAGCTTTGCATCCTGGGCCAGCAGGATCCCGGATATCAAGACATCCCTGGGCCTGACCGACGGACAGCTTGGATCGATTCTTTTTGCGATCCCTGTGGGTCAACTGCTTATGATGACCTTTTCGGGAAAACTGGTGACTCGCTTCGGCAGCCGGAAGATGATGACGATTGCCCTTCCCCTCTATACCCTCTTTCTTAACCTGATAGGCTGGGTAACCACCGGATGGCAGCTGGCCATCGTTCTTTTCTGTTTCGGACTGGCAGGAAACCTGAATAATATTTCCACCAATACCCAGGCGGTTGGTGTGGAACACTTGTATAACCGTCCGATCATGGCGACCTTTCACGGAGGCTGGAGCCTGGCAGGCTTCGCCGGGGCTCTGATCGGATTGCTGATGATCAACCTGAGAATTGCTCCAAGGTGGCACTTCCTTTTGATAGCCCTGCTCGCATGGACCGTGCTTTGGCGGATAAGACCCCGTCTTCTGGAAGGAAAACCCGCTGCCACAGAGGATGGATCGAGGCGCAAACTGTTCAACAAACCTGACGGATTGCTGGTTCAGCTTGGAATCATTGCTTTCTGCAGCATGGCCAGCGAAGGAGCCATGTTCGACTGGTCGGGAGTCTATTTCAAGGATGTGGTTAAAGCCCCTGCTTCGCTTGTTCTCCTGGGTTATACCTCATTCATGATTATGATGGCTGCAGGACGTTTCCTGGCCGATAAAGTGGTTGTCAGGATTGGTCGTCAGAAGCTTTTGGAAATAAGCGGGGTGATGATCTCTCTCGGCCTCTTCACGGCTGTACTTTTCCCGTATCTGGTTCCATGCACCCTTGCTTTCATGATGGTAGGACTCGGCGTTTCAAGCAATATTCCCACCGTTTACAGTGTAGCTGGCCGACATACGGTCATTCCGCCGGGAATAGCCCTGGCTACCGTGTCAAGTATCGGGTTTCTCGGATTCCTGATGGGACCACCCCTTATCGGGTATATTTCCGAAATGCTTAGTCTCCGTTATTCTTACGCCACAATTGGCATATTCGGGATCGGAATTTCCCTGCTCGTGTCAAGGATTGAAGCCATGAAGGCTGTTCACACATCAGCCTCCCGGATCAAAAAGGGGGAAACCTCCACACCTGCCTTCGGAAAGGCAAATTGAAAAGGCCGTAAATAACGCCAATCATAAAATATAAACCACTGAAACCATGGAACAGAAAGGGGTAATGTTAAAATCTTCAGTCCTTGCAGGACTGCTGATGCTTGGAAGTGTGATGGTTTATGCCACACAGCCGGAAAACCGGTGGCGCATAAAACCGAAATCGGATGCGGTGCGTATTCAGGCAGGAATTCTGGAGTATACATTGGATTACCCGGGTGATACCTTCTCCTCAGAGTTCAAGGTCAGTGGCCATATGCTGGAAAATGGAGCTTCAGAAGAAATCCGGGTTATTTTCCATAAAGCTTTTCCCAACAAAGAACCGGAAGGGATCGGTTATTCCGCTGAGGGAGGAGTGGAACAGACGGATGCGGTAAAAAATCAGACCGATGCGTTGGCCGTGAATAAGAAAGAGAGTTCCTCCCTGCAGCAGGTAGAGTGGGGCGATTCCCTCCTGCTTTGCAAAGATACGTTTGCGGAGTTGTTTAACAGGCATGCAACAGAGATCAGCGAACCGGAAAGGGGGATCCGACACCTGACTGTGACATTTTTTTCAGACAAGATCCTGCAAGGCCTTGTTTTGGAATTTCATTACGAGATTTATGAGGATTATCCGGCCATCCGGAAATGGGTGAAGTTCCGGAATCAAGGGGATCAGTGGCTCAAAATCTCGGACCTGGCATTGGAAAAGGTGAGCCTGTCGGCAAAATGGAATCACTCTATTTTGTTGACACCCAATTCACGCGGGATCGACCCCAGCATCGTGGCATTCGGTGATTCAGCCGCTTCATGCGGGATCATTCTGGCCAGCGAGATCCCTTCCAAATTGCGGCAATTATCGACCGACGGGACCAACGGATACCATCCGGCCTGGTTTGAGTGGGTGATCGGTCCGGGTGAAACGTTCGAATCGGAACCGGTATTTATGTATGCCTTTGACGGGAAGAGCTATCCGACCGTGTCGGCTGTTTCAACCGCACTGGACCGTTGTGTGGAAAGCGGTTTCCAGTCTTTTCTGAACCAGCGGATTTTATTGCAGGCTGACAAAAACAAGCAAATTGCCCCGGTGTTCTGTTCCTGGACCAATTATTCCGCAAATATCAATGACACAAATATGCGGGTGGCCGCTGACATAGCCTCACGCATGGGTTTCAGGTGTTTTCAGCTCGATGCCGGTTGGTCGGATACCGGCCCCGGGGGCGGATGGGCTGTTTCAACACCCCGGCCCAATCTGAATAATTTTAGAGATTTGAAAGGGCTTAGCGAGTATATCCGCTCGCAGAATATGAAAACAGGATTGTGGTATTCCGATTTTATCAATGAGCAGTTAACCGAAAAGCAGACCGGGGAACCGCCGTTGTTCAGTTTACCGTTGATCCGCAGGGCAGGGGGACTGGGACTCAGTTACTGTTATGATAAATCGAGAAAAAAGTATGTCGGCGAGATTGTCGGACTTCATAATGCCTATCACGCGGATTATTTCAAGCAGGATCTGAGCAATGTGTGTTACGGCGACCTGGCCCGCGGACATGAAAGCCGCACGCTGAAAGAATCATACCTGCGGGGGTTGCGTGGCTTATTGGCCACACAGGATGAAATTCACCGTCAGACACCGGAGGTTTGGCTTCAGTTGTCGCATGAGATTTACTGGGAAACTCCCGGTCCGGAAGCCGATCTGGCTGTGCTGAAGCATGCCGATTCATACCATTCGGCACCCAACGAATACTGGGGAGCCGGCAATCGCAGCAGACCGGTTTCCCCGGAATGGAACTACAATGTCGACAGCCTGAAACAAAAGCTGATTCAGGGAGCTTTCCGAGCCCGCAATTTGTGGTATTCCCACCGGGGTTTGCCGCTTGACCGGATCGAGGTATTTGGTGCGGTGACCACTTGCTTCAAAGGCTCACTTACGGATGAGATTATTGATCGTCAGATTTGTAGCTGGCTGATGGGGGCTCCGATCTCTTTTTCCGGTGATTTGAGCTCGTTGAGTGAAGATAACATTGAACATTACCGGAGTCGTTTTTCTATGATCGAAGCGCTTCAGCACAAGTACGGGATTTTCTCCTGCTTCCAGTTTAGCGGGGTCCCTGGGGTCACCGATGAAGGGTGGCACTGGTGGGGAAAACTGAACTCCAAGGGTTGTGGTGCGGTCATAGTTTTGCGGGGCCGCGCAGGGGCTGACCAGCAAAAAATAAACATTCCCTGGGTCACAGCTGCGAAGAAATACCGGATAAAACTTCTTTTTGCCGGAAAAGATTTGGGCGTGTACACGGGTGAACAACTCATAAAAGGGGATTTCGTCTGGTCACTCAAACCAATGGGTCAGGAAATTATCGAAATTTCCATGACCTCCGGGCATGAAAAGAACCCATAGAGAGTGCCCCCTTTCTTACCCGGATCCAGTTTAAGCTGAACGGCTTCAATGGGGTTATTTGAGCTTGGCCAGGGCGTCAATGGCTCCCTGGTAATCAGGTTCATGTCCTATTTCGGGAACCTGTTCCCCGTACACGACCCTGCCTTTTTCATCCAGCACAAGGACTACCCTCGACAGCAAACCTGCTAGCGGGCCATCGGTGATTTCCAGGTTGAACTTCTTACCGAAATCATGTGTGGCATAATCCGACAGGGTGATCACATGCTCAATGCCTTCGGCCCCGCAGAACCGTGCCTGGGCAAACGGCAGGTCACGAGAAATACACAATACTTTCGTGTTTTCAAAATCAACCGCTTTTTTGTTGAAGGTCCTGACCGACGCGGCACAGGTATTGGTGTCCAGACTGGGGAAGATGTTTAATACCAGTTTTGAGCCTTGGAAAGCAGAGATTTTAATCCTGGAAAGATCGTTTTTCACTAATTCCACATCGGGTGCCTGGGTTCCGGGAGCAGGTATGTCACCTGAAGTGTGAACCGTGTTCCCTTTTAATGTAATAACTGCCATACCGAAATTCTTTTAATAATGAATAATGTTAATTAATAAATTTTGGTTTTGAATTATAACACAAGTTTCAAAGAAATGTTTAGTGGATTTACAGACCCAATTTCATATATTTACGAGACGGAATGAGGAAGGTGGTATATGACCGGGGCTCATTCCCGTTAATTTACGCAGCCTATGAATAATTCACTTGAAAGTTTCATCAGAAAGCTGCCGAAGGCAGAACTTCATTTACATATTGAGGGTACCCTTGAACCGGAACTGATGTTTGAAATTGCCCGGCGCAACCGTATTCCAATCCGCTACCAGACTGTGGAAGAGCTTAAAAATGCCTACAATTTCAATAACCTGCAGGATTTTCTCAATTTATATTACGAAGGAGCAGGTGTTCTCACCAGGGAACAGGATTTTTATGATATGACCTGGGCATATATGCGTAAGGTAAATGACCAGCATGTGATCCACGCTGAAATCTTTTTCGATCCGCAGACCCATACCGACAGAGGGGTCAGTTTTGATACGGTTATCCGGGGGATCAACCGGGCTTTGGAGGACGGGCGCACCCAGCTCGGGATCAGCACCCGGCTGATCATGTGTTTCCTCCGGCATCTCGACGAGGAGTCTGCCATGAAAACCATTGAGGAGGCCCTGGTCTATAAGGAAACCATTACGGCTGTAGGTCTGGATTCCTCGGAAGTGGGCAATCCTCCTTCCAAATTTCAGCGGGTTTTTGAACGGGCAAGGGAAGCGGAGTTTCTCACCGTAGCCCATGCCGGCGAAGAGGGTCCGGCCGAATATGTGAAGGAGGCGCTCAACCTGTTGAAAATCTCCAGGGTGGACCATGGGAACAACTCGCTGGATGACGAGACTGTCATCCGGGAACTGGTGAGCCGCAAGATTCCCCTGACGGTATGCCCTTTGTCCAATCTGAAGTTGAAAGTGGTCAGGAAACTGGAGGAACATCCGCTGCGGGAAATGCTTGAAAGGGGGATGCTGGTTACGGTCAATTCCGACGATCCGGCTTATTTTGGCGGGTATGTGAATGAAAACTATTCGGCCATAGCCAAAGCACTTGACCTGTCGAAAGAGGAGATCGTCAGGTTGGCTAAAAACTCCTTCCAGGCTAGTTTCCTTGAGGAAGAGATGAAGCAGCAGATGATTGGCATGGTGGAAACTTACTACCGCGAAAACAACTAAAAAAATTCAAATCATAAAAGGCTGAAATCAAAATTCAAACTCATGAAAAGAGGTATTGCTCTGCTCCTGTTATTGTCCTTCGGATGGATTTATGCCGGCGCATGCACTTCAGTGATCGTTTCCGGCAAAGCCACATCTGACGGTCGCCCCATTCTCTGGAAACACCGTGACTCCGATGAATTCCACAATGTAATCCGGTATTTCAGCGACGGTAAATATGCTTCCATTGGGCTGGTCAACGCATCTGATTCAGCCGGGGAATCCATATGGGCGGGGTACAATATGGCTGGTTTTGCGATCATGAATACAGCCTCTTATAATCTGACCGACAAAGACACGGTCACGTTGAAAGACAGGGAAGGGATCCTCATGAGGCAGGCTTTGCAAATTTGTGCCACTGTGGAGGAGTTTGTTCAATTTCTGAAAAATGTTCCCAAGCCGATGGGTGTGGAGGCTAATTTCGGAGTGATCGATGCCCGGGGAGGAGCTGCCTGGTTTGAGGTGGACCACTTCAGTTTCAAAAAACTGGATGTGAACGATCCTGCCCAGGCTCCTTTCGGATATATGATCCGCACCAATTTCTCCTTTACCGGTGACCCGCAAAGGGGCAGCGGCCATATTCGATATAAAACCGCGGAGGATCTCTTCTTTCAGGCTTCCCGGCAAAATAACCTGAATGTCCGTTTTATCCTTCAGGATGTCAGCCGTTCGCTCTGGCATTCCCTGGTGAAAACCGATCTGAAGAAAATGCAGGTTTCTCCTGAAGATCAGAAATTTGTTCCTTTCGCTGACTTTATACCCCGTTATACCTCTGTTGCATCGGTGGCCATCCAGGGGGTCACGGTGGGTGAAGACCCTGTTTTCACCACCATGTGGACCATACTGGGTTTCCCTTTAACCTCCGTGGTGATCCCGCTCTGGTTAAACCAGGGTGCCGCTCAGCCGGTACTGGTCACTCCCGGCCATGATGGCCTGGCTCCGCTGTGTGAAAAGGCCCTGGTATTGAAAGAAAGGCTCTTTCCTGTGATTTTTAACTATAAGCCCGGTTATATCAACCTTTCGTCCCTGTATAATAATGACGGAACAGGGATTATGCAGCAACTCCGTCCGCTGGAAGATACCATTTTTGACCTCTCCCTGAAAAAATTGGAGAACTGGAGAAATGACAAGGATTTCAGAGAAGAGATACCGGCTTTTTACCATGAGTTGGAAAACTTGATCACCGGCAGATACCGGTCTTTGTTCGGAATATGATGCTCCGGAAATCAGGAGTGATAAAAAAAAGAGAAACTTATGAAATACGGGTACTGTCTGTGGGGTTTGCTGCTGCTTTTTTCCTTCTCCTGCAAGCGGGGTGGGAACCTGCAGCATTTGGATATTTCCGGAGATTGGCATTTTGCCGCCGATCCTGCTGATCAGGGCATTTTGCAGAGATGGTTCAACCAAAGGCTGACCGGGGAGGTGCTGCTTCCCGGGTCCATGACCTCGAATGGGAAAGGGGATGATATCTCTCCCGAGACCCCCTGGACCGGGCAGATACTTGACAGTTCGTATTTTAAGAATCCGGAATACGCCCGGTATCGTCAACCCGGACAAATAAAGATCCCCTTCTGGCTTCAGCCGCTGAAGTATTACAAAGGGGCAGCCTGGTACCAGAAGGAGGTTCATATTCCCCGCGAATGGAAAGGGCAGGAGATCAGGCTGATCCTGGAAAGATGCCACTGGGAAAGCCGGTTGTGGGTGGATGAACGGGAAGCCGGGATGAGGAATTCATTGGGTACCCCTCACCGGTATGACCTGTCCGGTTTGCTTACTCCCGGCAGGCACCGTCTCACCCTCCGCATCGATAACCGGATAAAGGACATTGATCCGGGAATCAATGCGCACAGCATTTCAGACCATACCCAGACCAACTGGAACGGCATTACCGGCCGGATGGTCCTGGAAGCTCATCCTCCGGTAAATATCAGAAACCTGCAGGTTTTTCCTGACATCAGACAGAAAAAGATCACGGCAAGGATAAAAGTGTTCAACCGGGGGCTGGTGCCGGCACAGGTTGAACTTAGTTTGTCGGCATCCGGAAAAACGGATCCCTCACCCCGGGATAGTACTTTCAGACTGGCTGCCGGGGAAAGTCTGCTGGCAATCGATTACCCGATGGGAGAAAATATTGCCCTTTGGAGCGAATTCCATCCCGACTTATATCGGCTTGAGGCCCGCCTGACGGACCGGGTTACAGGTTCCACCGACAGCTGCCAGGTTACCTTCGGTATGCGTGAGTTCCGGACTGAGGGCAGGCAGATACTTATCAACGGCCTCCCGGTTTTCCTCCGTGGAACCCTTGAATGTGCCATCTTTCCCACCACAGGATATCCTGCCACAAACCTGGATGAGTGGCTTAGAATATTCCGCATATGCCGTGCTCATGGATTGAACCACATGCGGTTCCATTCCTGGTGCCCTCCGGAAGCGGCTTTCGAAGCCGCTGACCAGACCGGCTTCTACCTTCAGGTTGAGTGTTCTTCATGGGCTAACCAGTCCACCACTCTGGGCGACGGACTTCCCTTTGATAAATACCTCTATGAAGAGAGTGAAAGGATGGTGGAAGCATATGGCAACCACCCCTCTTTTTGCATGATGGCTTATGGGAATGAACCGCGAGGCAAAAACCAGGCGGCTTTTCTGACCGATTTTGTCACCTACTGGAAGGGAAAAGATAACCGCCGGATTTATACATCCGCAGCCGGGTGGCCCAACCTCCCGGTGAATGATTACCTGAGTGATCCCAATCCCCGCATCCAGCATTGGGGGGCCGGAACAGGAAGCATAATCAACGCCCTCCCTCCTTCCACCGTTTTTGACTGGTCGGATTATATCCGCCAGTTTAACCAGCCGGTGATAAGCCACGAAATAGGACAATGGTGTGTCTACCCCGATTTCAGGGAGATTTCCCGTTATACAGGGGTGGTAAGGGCTAAAAATTTCGAGATCTTCCGGGAGACCCTTCAGAACCATGGCATGGCTCAACTGGCCGATAGCTTCCTTCTGGCCTCCGGCAAACTGCAGGCTCTCTGTTATAAGGCCGATATTGAAGCCGCCCTGCGTACGCCGGGATTCGGGGGATTTCAATTACTCGACCTGCACGATTTCCCCGGACAGGGAACCGCCCTGGTGGGAGTACTCAATTCCTTCTGGGAAGAAAAAGGATACATCACTCCTGAGGAATACTGTCGTTTCTGTAATTCAACCGTACCGTTGGCACGGTTGAAAAAAAGGACTTTCACGAACAATGAAAGGTTTGAAGCAGCAATCGAAATTGCCCATTTCGGAGAAACTCCTCTGGCTGCCTGTACACCGGAGTGGAGAGTGAGTGATGCGGGAGGACAGGTAGTCCGAGAAGGCAGCCTGGCCCGGATCGATATCCCCGTCGGAAATGCCATTCCGTTGGGAACCGTTTCTTTTCCCCTGGCCTCTTTTGCCAAAGCGCAGAAACTGGTACTGGAAGTGACAATTGCTGAATTCTCCAACAGTTGGGATTTCTGGGTATATCCCGGTAATTGCAGAACCGTGGCCGGGACCGATAAGATCAGGGTCGTTCAGGTTCCCGACCAGTCAACCTTTCAGTTTCTGAAAGACGGGGGAACGGTCCTGCTTACGCTGAGGAAAGGAACTCTTTCCCCGGAAATGGGGGGAGATGTTTCCGTGGGATTTTCTTCTATTTTCTGGAATACGGCCTGGACCCGCCGTCAGTCACCCCATACCCTGGGAATATTGTGTAATCCGCGGCATCCTGCCTTGGAGGAATTTCCCACGGAATATCACAGCAACTGGCAGTGGTGGGATGCCATGAGCCACGCGGGGGCAATCGATATGAGCAGCTTACCTTCCGGAATGGTTCCCATCGTCCGCGTGATTGACGACTGGTTCACCAACCGTCCCCTTGCGCTGCTCTTTGAAGCAAAAGTGGGTGCAGGGAGGATCCTGGTTTCCGGGATTGATTTGCAAACTGGTTTGTCCTACCGTCCCGAAGCACGGCAGCTGCTTTTCAGCCTGAAAAAATACATGGCCGGGGCTGATTTTAATCCGGTCACGGAAATTGATGCCGGGCTGATTGAAAGACTGATCAAAAAGCAGATACCGGAATGATCAAGTAAAAAGCATGATGATCACGTACATTATCGACGAATTTCCCGGGCAGAAATAGCTTTTTGGGTGATTTTCCCGTGCTGCATGTTGGGACCTGGATAGATCTTTGCCGTTGAATTGAAA